>CAXHCG010000143.1:0-4756 GCA_964014905.1 uncultured Candidatus Poseidoniales archaeon
GTCATGCCGCCACCGAGGGGTTCGATGAATTTCGTCATCATGATGATAACAAAGGCCCATTCTTTGCCGTTTACAAACTGCATCCCGATGCCCACTTTCAAACCCAGCATACCCTCGATGTTGTTCTCCACCTTCACGCTGGCGGGGTCAAAGCGGAACATCGCCACCACCATGGCGCCGAGGAAGGTCATGCCGATCCAGTGCAGCACGTTCATCGCAGCGGTGGAGTCACTGACCGCATCAACGAGAAGTCCCACACTCAGTTCAATCGTCACAAACCCGATGACCATGCCCGCGATGAGTTTGATGTTGGCTCTGGGACCGAACAATCCACTATGGCCAAAACAAGTCAATGCATTCGGCCCTGGCGTGAGCAAGCCAATGGCCAACAGCGTCAACAACTCACCCAGGGCGACCCAGTCCACGACTTCACTCCCTCAAGCCAGACCTTCTTGTTGCAAGGCCCAAGCGAGGTAGTGGTATTCTTCTTCGCTGTTGTAGAGTTGAGCCGAGATTCGAATGAATCGACCTTGGGGTGAAGGCCACGACCAAACTGGAATTTGGATGCCGTATTTTTCGCTCAAGATGACATGAAGCGGGTCGGGCTCATGGAGCGGTATGCCTCCGCTTTTGTTCTCTGAAGGTAAAATCAGGGTGGCGATGCAGGCTATCATTTCATCGGAGCATGGCTTCTCCAGGCCGAGGGCTTCACAGAGGATGTCTCGACCTTGGAGAGCAAGTTCCCGGTTGTGCTCCATGATGGACGGCCATCCGCCTTCCACCACATCGGCAAGATAGTCAATGGCCGCTGGTAGAGCGCAGTGTGCTGACATATCTCGGGTTCCAGTCCAATCAAACTCATGACGGAATCGGGTTGTATCTCCGAGGGGGAAGGTCATGCCGTGGCTGATGGTGAGGGGATGAATGGCTGCTTGCTTGTCCTTTCGCACGTGGAGGAACGCTGAACCTTTGGGGGCGCACAACCACTTGTGGCAGTTGCTTGTCGTGTAGGAAGCGCCGAGTTCATTCAGATTCAGTGGAACCATGCCGATGCCGTGAGCCGCATCGAGCATCACCTCGACACCGCGCGCTTCAAGCATGGACACCAATTGCTCAAACGGCATCAAGAGACCTGTTGGGCTGGTGACGGTGTCGATCATGGCGAGTCGAGTTTGGTCGGTCACCCCGCCCATGATGGCGTCCACAGCCTGTTGAGGGTCGTTGATTGGAAACGGGATGCTGACCGTGACGACCTTGGCACTCCATCGCTCTGCGACGAAATCAATCGTGTTTCGACAGGCCTGATAGGCGTGGTCAGGGACAAGGATTTCATCGCCCGGCGCGAATTGCAAGGAACGCAAAACCGTGTTCACGCCGGAGGTGGCGTTCTCAACCAAGGCGAGGTCGTCAGCATCGCATGAAAGGAACGAAGCGAGCTTCTCTCGGGTCGTTTGAAGGATACCGGGCATCAGGTCTTCGAAGAATCGGACCGGTTCGTTTTCCATGAGGTCCTGCCATTTCCGTTGCTCTTCTCGAACCGCCGTTGGTGTCGCTCCAAAGGAGCCATGGTTCAGAAAAACCCGGTCCTCTTCCAATCCCCAAAGACGGGATAGGGCGCTTCTCGCCGGTCGTTGCATAAAGGGAAGGCAAATGCCATTTTTATTGAAGTTAGTGGCAGAAATACCTATGATGGCCCAAAGGATGGGTGGCCATGAATCTTGAAACAATGGCCCAATACGCTGAGGTTTTTGGTGTCTTGACCATCATTGGTGCCGTCCTGTTCAGTTGGTATCAAATCCACCAGCTCAAGAAGGACCGTCGGAGTGCGGCTGCGTTCAAATTGACAGAGATTTACCATTCTTCCACCTTTGCCCATGGCATGCATGTTGTGTTCAATTCCCCTGAAAACCTCAGTGCTAAGGAATTCGAAGACTACCACCAAGATGACATGAAAGACATCGTCACGTTGATGACCACATGGGAATCCATTGGAGCGATGATCTATCGAAATGAGCTGGATTGGGGACTCATGTACGATTACTTCGCCGGGGCCATTGTCGTCACGTTCCAAAAGACAGAACGGGTGATTGAAGACTGGCGAAACGAGAACAACCGACCGAGTTATTTTGAGTGGATGCAATGGTTGGCTGAGCGGGTGGTTGACCTTGAGGAAGGTACGCCTCCTGTCCCTGCCCATCTCCTTCACAAGGATTGGACGCCTGAACGTTGACCCACTTTACGGCGAGTCCTAGGTCGCAGGGGTTTGACCGCTTCACTCGTTGCGTCGGTTGAGGAGCAAGGCTGCGCCAAGCATGGCCAGCGCTGTCAAACCGATGCCCGGAGCGGGAAGTTGCACTTCCGGGTTCTCGTCAGCGTACGCTCCGTCGGGCGTTGAAAGACGCACGGCGTTCCAGCCATCCAGGGCAAAGTCGGTGTCAACGGTAAGCGTCCCGGACCCGTGAGCAGCCGTAAAGGTCAGTCCGGGGACATCACCGTTCATGATGTCATCAAGGGAATAGCGGGTGAGGTCTTCACCGCAATTCTGTGGGAGAAGGTAGGATGAATAGCTGTACTCGTGTCTTGGGTACTGCGTTTCAAACGCTTCGCAATTTGCAAACACGACGTCAAGCGTGTGGTCGCCCTCGCCGAAGGTCCATGTGTGCGGACCACTGTGGACGATTTCATAATCGCCGTAGCCATGCCCGTCAGCCTCTGGGAGCTCGTCGGATCCGTCGTAGCAATCTTCGTGATGGTTGTTCACGCTTGAGAGGGGCACGGTTGCACCGTTATCGCACGTGAAACTGCTCGTTTCCGTCATGTAGCCGTCTTGTTCGTCGGTATGGTCGTTGCAATCGATGATGTTGTCGTTGACCCAGGACAGAATGATTTCTTCTCCGCTGTAGAGGCAGGTGAAGTAAGTGGTGTCGTGGCCGTTTTCATCTAAGACAGGTTCATCGCTGCCATCAGCGCAATCATCGTGATGGTCGTTGACACGCGACATGAGGATCTGCTGATTGCCTATGGTGCAGGTGTAGGATTCTTCCTCATACGTCGGCTCATCCGAGGCATCAGCGCAATCATCGTGATGGTCGTTGACGGCTTGGAACGGGACCTCTTCGCCGCTATCGCACGTGAACACTTTGTTGTCCACTTGGCGCGGCTGACCGTAGAAGAACATCGCGAAGGGGGGCGAATGCACGCTCAACGCATCATCGAAGTTGAACACATCGCCCATGGTTGGGTCGTGAAGATCGCTGGTCATTTTCATCTCCTCGGTTTCGTAGTGGTTGTCTTCATGCGGCGTCCTTTCAAGTGTGAGGAGCGAATGCGTCTCAGCGTCAAACACGGCCTCGACCGTCGTACCAAGGTCGGTCGTGGTAGACAGATACATCATCTCAGGTTTTCCGAAGGTCTTTGCACTGGAGAATTCCCAGGTTGCCTCCGGACTGAAAAACACCTCTGTGCATTCCCAACCAACCTCGTCGTTTGTCCACTCGCAATCTTCCCACAATTCGAACTGCATCTCGTCCCATCCACCATCGCAATCGAAGGAGCCGTCGTGGAATTCAGAAGCTTTAATCGAGTCCTCACCACCGTAGCATTCCACGATGTTCACGTCGTCGATTTGCACCTCATCGGAACCGTCGTAGCAATCTGCTCTCCCGTCGTTGACCGTTTGCAGGAAAACTGATCCATAACCGTTCTCGCACATGAAGATATCCAGCTCATCGGAACCGTCGCTGCAATCGTCTTTCCCGTCATTGAACTTGTCAACACTGATTTGGGAACCGTCGTTGCATGTCAGAACATGTTCGTCTTCTGGCATGATGTACTGGGCCTCGTCCGAACCGTCATAGCACTGTGCATACCCGTTGTTCAGGTCGGAGATGCGCAGCGTGCCCGAGCCGTCCACGCATTCGAACTCGCTTGTGTCGTGCTCGTAATAATACGGTTCGTCCGTACCGTCTTCACAATCGTCTTGCTCATCGTTGACCGAGGACAAAGCGATAACTTCCTCGGAATAGAGGCATGTGTAGGTCGATGTTTCCGTTTGGGTGACCGGGTTGTAGGTGGGTTCGTCATCGCCAGCCGGGCAATCGTTTTGCCCGTCGTTCACCGAGGAAAGCGGGATGGTGTCGCCTGAATCGCAGTCGTACGTGCTGTATTCCTCTTCCTCGTACGTTGGTTCGTCTTCGGCGTTGGCGCAATCGTCGTCACCGTTGTTCGCTTTGGAGAACGGCACGAGGGTGCCGTCGTCGCAGGTGAAATCGGTCATTTCCTCCAATTCATACTCGGGTTCGTCCGAATCGTCTTCGCAGTCATTTCGTCCGTCGTTGGCTTCATCAAAATCAATTGTGGCGCCGCTGTTGCACGTGTACCGAAGCTCAAGCACGAACGACGCTTCATCCTCTCCGTTTGGGCAGTCGTTCTGTCCGTCGTTGGCCTTCGAGAGGAGGATTTCGGAGCCGTCTTGGCAAAGAACGGTTGAGTTTTCCTGACCGTTCGCATCGTAGGACGGTTCGTCGGTGCCGTCGTCACAATCGTCAAGGCCGTCGTTGACCCAACTCCAGGGAATATGGAAGTCATCTCCGTAAAACAGGCAAACCTCCGGGTTGTCCTCATCACTGCCGCTCCATTGTTGCCCGTCTGCGGAGTTTTCGTGCGACTCGCTTTGTCCAAATTGGTCGGTGCAGTGCCAGTCAGCGTCATGGTTTTCGCAGTAATACCACCACTCTTCCCACTGATCATCGGTTTC
>CAXHCG010000144.1:0-4643 GCA_964014905.1 uncultured Candidatus Poseidoniales archaeon
TTGATTTAGATGAAGATGGACTTGGTGATAACCAATATGGAACCAATGCCGACCCATTCTTGAATGATTTTGACAATGATGGCTACAATGATTCTATCGACATCTTACCAAAACTAGCTTCACCCGGAGACTTAGATGCTGATGGTTGTCTTGACGAAGTAGATGCATTCCCGTCTGATAGTCAAGAGTGCGTCGATACTGACGGTGATGGTGTTGGTGATAATGCGGACTCGGATGATGATGGCGATGGTTGGACTGATGCCGATGAAGAAAGGTTAGGAACTGATTCATTGTCTTCAAGTGATACTCCTGTAGATAGTTTTGAAATTGTAATTCCAGGAACTGCAGTTGGACTTGGTGCTTGGGATTTAATTGGAATATTTGGTGGCGTGCCATTTTTTGCTTGGATAGGTTTTGGATTCGCAAGTAGAAATGGTCGCTGTGAACGATATGAGGAATTACTCAAAGAAGCTACATCAAGAGATGAATTAGAAAAAGTTGCACTACGCTGGGAATACTCGCTAATGCTTAGAATGTTAGGTCCGCATCAAGGAATCAGGTTAGAGAGATTACGTGCTGAACTTGATGATAAGTTTGAGAATGCGACTTATGATGAAACTGAAATCGGTTATGATCAAACCAATATTGTAGAAAATGAAGGCAAAGATATTCCACCAATCAATGAATCTTTCAGTGGACCTACAAAAGAAACTTCCGCAACTTCAACAGATGATTCTGGCTATGAATGGTTCAAACAAGGTGAAGAAAATTGGTATCGACCTGTTGGAAGTAACGATGAATGGTTCAAATTTGAGAACTAATAGAACACTAGTAATATTCTATAGAACAATTAACTGAAAGTGCTCGTACCGGGATTTGAACCCGGGTCGAAGGAATGAGAGTCCTTCATGATGGGCCACTACACTATACGAGCGTGGTAAATCCACCGACTGCCCTTTCCTATTTAGCCATCACGCCACGGTTCTGTGTGCTCTCTTTCGTTTAAATTTCAATTCAGTTTAACTTGAAATGAAAAGTGAAAATCACGAGGCTGCATGGTGTTTTGGATTTTTCTTTCACTCGACCCCTCCTTGCTCGCTTGATATACCACCGCCATAGAATGTGTACCATGGAAGAACACAACCTCCTCCAAAATCTGCGAATGAAGGACATGGTCGCCTCTTCGGCCACCTCCCATGCACCAACATGGGCGAAAGACAGCCAAACCACCATGGCCTACGGGACGGGACGGTTGCCCGAACTCGCCCGTCAGGTCCGTTGGCAACCTCTGGGCGGTCCAGGCTCGGCTCCGGCACCAGTCCATCTCTCATCAAGCATGCAATCCCTGCGTCGCCGCATTGTTCGGGGTGAGGCCTGATGAGTCGGACGCAGCGTTTGCGAGGTGAAATTCTCACGTTCCTCTCCGAAGTTGGTGAAGCCAACACCACCGCCATTCTTGATCACGTGAACCGTCGTTTTCGATGGGGCGCTACCATGAACCAGCTCGGTAACGTTCTTGCCCGAGACCGTCGCTTCGTCAAGGTTGGATTTGACGAAGGTACGGACCGCGGGGGCTTTCGGATGCGTGTTTGTGTTTGGTCGATGGCGGCTGCTTGAGGCCAAGCAATCAAGAATTGGCAGGTGCTGGACGGTCCATGGCAGGAAGCCTTGGAGCCTACATTGAATTGATGCGCCCCAAGAACCTCATCTTGGCTGGGGCCACCGTTCCACTTGGTGCTTATTTTGCGCTAATGGATTCAAATCAGGTCTTTCCACTGGATGCGGTGGTGTTGCACACCCTCGCTGTTGTGTTCTTTACCGGTGCTGGAAACACCATGAACGACATCAAGGATGCAGCGATCGACGTGACCGCTCACCCAATGCGTCCCTTGCCTTCGGGAAGGCTTAGCATCGTGCAGGCCAGTCGGTTCACTTCGGTTCTTTGGATGGCGAGTGTTTTGGCGCACATTGGAGGTCTGCTATCGGTCAGCGTTGAGGTTAGCACCTACTTACCAACCATCAGCATCTATCTTCTTGCCATTGTGTTGATGATCACCTACGACCATGGACCTGCGACAAAGAACCGGGGCCTTTCAGGTAACCTCGTCATTTCTTTGCTGGTTGCTGCCGTCATCCTTTACGGTGCAGCGGGGGTTGGCGGATTCGATGTTCCCGTCATTTGGTGGATTTTTGGTGTCGTGTTCTTGACCAACCTGGCCAGAGAGATGGTCAAGGATTGCATGGACATGGAATCGGACGAAGGAAGCCGAAACACGCTTCCGATGAAGTACGGCAAAGAACGGGTCAGGATGGCTTCCTACGTTGTGATCATGGCCGCCCTTGTGTGCCTTTACGTCCCGTTTTGGAAAGGACCGTTTCAGTTTGGTCAACTCGCCATCCAGCTTCCAGCCATCTTGACGCTGATCACGCTGAATGGCCCTCTGTACCAAGGAAAGGACGCCCTTGTTGCAGGGCGCATCCGCATCGCCATGCTGTTGGGGTTGCTGAGTTTTATCGTGGCGAGTTTGCTCTGATCAGTCAAGGGCCATGAACTCGCCCATGGCGTCCCATGCTCCTTCGTTGATGAGGTAGGTCATGAGGGACATCTGTGCCCACATTCGGTTCTCAGCTTGGTCAAACACGATGCTTTGCTTGTGGTCCATGACCCAGTCCGTAACTTCATCGCCTCGATGTGCTGGAAGGCAGTGCATGAACGACCATTTCTCATCCATGTGTCCGACCATTTCTTCATTCACCTGATACCCGTCGAAGGCTGACATTTTGTCCTTCATGTGCTCTTCCCCCATTGAGATGAACACGTCGGTGTACACAACGTGTGCTCCAGCCACCGCTTCGACAGGGTCCGTTGTGTGCATCACGCTGCTGCCGTTGGCTTCTGCGTGGGCTTTGGTTCGCTCAACCACGCCTTCATCCGGTTCGTATCCTTCCGGGCAGGCGTACCTCACATCAATTCCGAGCATGGCGCAAGCCAACATAAGGTCGTGAAGCACGTTGTTTCCATCACCGACCCATGCGACCGTCAAGCCCTCGGTGTCGTCGTGGTGTTCCATGACGGTCATCAAATCGGCTGCGGCTTGACACGGGTGATGTTTGGCAGAGAGCGCATTGATGACAGGCACTTCAGCATGCTTGGATAACTCCACCACGTCTTCGTGTGCAAAGCACCGGTAGGTCATGCCACCGAGGAACCGAGAGAGAACTTGTGATGTGTCGCCAATGGTTTCTGATTTCCCCAACTGGATGTCGTTCTTCAGAAGGGTGAGCGCACTTCCTCCAAGCCTTTGGACACCGACTTCAAACGAAACGCGAGTTCGTGTTGAGGGTTTCTCGTAAATTGAACCGATGGCCATGGTGTCCAATGGAACGAAATTCAAGGCGACCTCATCGCCTTGCTTCCACAAACGTTTGAATTCAATGGCCCATTTCAAAATGCGCTCAAAATCTTCATTCACATCATCAATAGCGAGGAGGTGTTTTACCATGGCCCAACGAATGCAAGGCGGCTTCTAAGCGTTGTGCGCTCAATTCTTTTCGTGCTCGATGTCGGCGGCAAACCCATCTCGAGCATCGCTCATACCGCCGAAGAGGGCCTGAGCAAACGTCAAAATGTCGGCGAGTCCCTCCTCAAGTTCAGAGGAAAGGGGTGTCAAGCCAGGTGCTTGAGAAAATTCTTGCATCATTCGAAGTTGGTTGATGGCAAATTCAGTGCGTTGGCCACCCGCTTCGTCGTAGAGGGCGAGTTCAAGAATCTCCAATCGTTCAGACCACTCAAGAATCTTGTCCAACTCATCTCGGTCAAGGAGGTCAGCCTTGGAAAGGAAATTCTTTGTCGGCAGGCCGAGGCGGAACTCAACAATGGATGAAAGCAACATTTGCGAGACGAAGCCAGAGGGTGAACGAGAGAGCATCGGGTCAAACAGGTAGATGATCGCCGATTGCTCTCGACCCAGCGTTTCAATCAGGTGGTTGCTCGCCTCACGGAACGCGAACAATTCAACCTGTCCTGGTGTGTCAACGATCATCATTTCGCCCGACAAGGTGTGAAGTTGGTCAGCCACATCGCCGGCTTGGGCTGCCAGCAGGTCGGCTGCGAGAATTTGCGCTCCGTTTGGACCCAAGTCGTATTCATCCATCACTTCGGTAAGGGAAATGAGGTCGCGAACGTCAAATTCAGCGTCGTAGTGCACCCGCTCTGCGCCGGGGTCGAGGTTGACGGCAATCACTTCGGTCTCAAGGAAACGGGACCAGCGTTGGAATGAGGTTACAAGCGACGACTTTCCTGCACCAGCCGTTCCGACCACGAACAGCACAGGGGGTGAACTGTTGTCCATTCCGACCATGTCTGCCCGTTCTGCCGACCCTACAAGAAACCTCCTTTGATTTCCGTTTGCTACAGGCGAGAGGCGAAGTTCGTCCAAACTCAGCCTTGGAGAATGGTTATGTGCTCACCATGTGTCCAAGAATCCGTCGCACCCGAGCGATGCTGAGGAATTTACGATGACCGATGAAAAACCACCGATGCCACCCGGCCTTCCGCCAATGCCACCGATGCCACCCGGCGTAGCCCCACCAGCACCTCCCGAGATGCCGCCTATGCCCCCAATGCCTGGCGCTGCGCCTCC
>CAXHCG010000145.1:0-4590 GCA_964014905.1 uncultured Candidatus Poseidoniales archaeon
TCATCGTCGCCATTCCTCACACCATCTTCAGCGCACTCGTTCCACTTCTCCAATCCGAGGTGGGCTCAGATTACTTCACCAACGCGACCTTTGGTCTACTGAACACCGTGGTCCTCGTGTCGATTTTCCTGTTCACCACCGGGCGCTCTCAAGCGAGAATGGTGGCCGTCACTGCCAGTGCCGTGTTCATTTGGCTGTTGACAATGATCGCCATGGACCCCGCCAACGGCTTTGATTTCAAGGCGGAACTCGCTCCCCCCTTCCTCTACAAATTCTCCATCAATCTTGAGCTCGCCCCTCCCTTGTTGCTATGGGCCATTCTAGCGCTCAGCGGCATTGTTCACTGGAACCAACGCGAGGACGACGTGGCGCTCGACGATGAGGGAGCCGAAACGGTTGAAGTTTCACCGGAAGAACAGTCCAGTCAGTTGAATGACCTCCGAGAACTCGTGAACCAAAAACAAGGGTGAGACTCAAAACCATGCAGCAACTGCGTGTTGTCATGGCGGACGATGCAATGAAGGCGGCTTGGGAGAAAGCCGAGAAGGCCATCACCAAAGGAAAAGGCGAATCAGCGCTGAAGATTTTGCGAGACATTGATGCTGGTGGAAACGAACCCACCACCCTTAGACTTGCTGGACACGCCACGTGGTTAGAAGCCAAGGCCCGCAACAATCGAGCCGAATACCGGCGCGCTGCCTCCCTTCTGCGAGAAGCCACCAAGAAAAACCCCCGGGACAAAAAAGCCGACCGCACGTACAACGAATTGCTCAATGAAATGCAAGACAAAGGCATCAGTGAGACCAGTTTCCCACGCCTTCTCAACGAAGGCACCCCGACGCCTGCAGGCATCATGGCCATTTTCCTGGCTGTGGTCCTCGTCCTTGCCGTGATCAATCTGGCCAGCAGGACCGACACCACCACCGACATCGTGGATTTGGAATTGACCTGGAACGGCGGCGCCAACAGCGGCACGGTGACCATTGAACTCTATCCAGATGCGGCGCCCATCCACGTCGAGAATTTCAAGCTCCTCGTTGAAAACGGCGATTACGACGGCACCACCTACCACCGCGTCATCGATGATTTCATGATTCAAGGTGGGGACTTTACCCGAGGCGACGGCACCGGTGGCCACGCTGCTAAGTGGTTTGGCTACTGCAACGGCGACAACAGCATTTCTGAGGCGGACTGTCAAGAAACCTCCTACACCATCCCCGACGAGGCGAACAACGGCCTCAACCACGAACCATGCACGATTTCGATGGCCAAAACAGGTCAGCCCAACACCGGCGGAAGTCAATTCTTCCTGATTCCAAACGACAGCACTCCAAGTTGGTTGGACGGTCAACACACGGTGTTTGGAGAGATCACCAGTGGATGCAACCACGTCACCTCGATCTCCGGCGTTGAGACCGGTGATAACGACAAACCCGCACAGGACGTCGAACTCGTATCGGCGACCTTCGTGGGCTCTGAGACCACGCCTTGGTACCAATTCTGGTGAAGTCTGGCCCTCCTTCGGTTTGCGGCCGAGGGTGCATCCTCCGCATCACAAAGAAAGCGTTGTGTTCATAGGCGGGTGAGTTTTCCCAAACCCATGGCGGCCTTGGACCCGTTCAACGCTCGGCAGACACTGAGCGTTGGCGGTGATTATTTTTCCTTGGATGCGTTGGACGCTAACGGCGTTCCTACAGCTCATCTTCCCTATTCCATTCGTATTCTGCTGGAAGGCGCTTTGCGAGGCAACGATGGTTTCCTTATCACGGAACAAGACATTCGCACCATCGCCGGTTGGTCGCCCAACGGTGAGCGCGGTGAAATCCCCTTCCGTCCTTCTCGGGTTATTCTGCAGGACTTTACCGGTGTCCCAGCCGTGGTTGACTTGGCGGCCCTCCGCGACGCCATGGTGGAGATGGGCGGCGACCCGGAAAAGGTGAATCCGCAAGTTCCCGTCGATTTGGTGATTGACCACTCCGTTCAAGTGGACATTTCAGGCGCCCGCAGTGATGCACTTGACATGAATCTTGACATCGAATATCACCGAAACATGGAGCGCTACACCTTCCTCAAATGGGGTCAGCAATCTCTGGCAAACTTCCAAGCCGTGCCCCCTTCGCGTGGCATTGTTCACCAGGTAAATCTCGAATTCATCGCCAGTGTTGCCCGTCAGGAAGAGGGGATTTGGCTCGCTGATACCCTCGTCGGTACGGATTCGCACACCACGATGGTCAACGGCTTGGGCGTGCTTGGATGGGGTGTTGGGGGCATTGAAGCCGAGGCCGTTATGCTCGGCCAGCCAATCTACATGTTGGCACCCGATGTGGTCGGTGTCCGGTTGGTTGGTAATCTCCAACCCAGCGTAACGGCCACGGACATGACCCTCCGAATCGTTGAGATGCTTCGAGAACACGGCGTTGTTGGTAAATTCGTTGAGTTCTTTGGACCTGGGATGAAGGCCCTTTCCCTGGCCGACCGTGCCACGATTGCCAACATGGCGCCGGAGTACGGGGCGACATGCGGGTTCTTTCCCGTCGATGAGCGAACCCTCGAATACCTTCGGTTGACGGGGCGCGAAGACGCAGCCGTTGCCGGTGTTGAGGCCTACGCTAAGGCGCAAGGCATTTGGTGTGACGAAGGCGCTGAGGAAAAGTCCTACACCGCTGTCCTTGAGTTGAACCTGAGCAACGTTGTTCCTGCGCTCGCAGGACCAAAGCGCCCCCAAGATCGCGTTGATTTGAACGAAATGAAATCGCATTTCGTCGAGAGTTTGACCCATGAGGTCGGGCATCACGGTCACGGGCTGGCGAAGCAGGAACTCTCCAACGGTGCCATCGTCGAGATGAACGGGGAAATCTTCGACCTCAACCACGGTGACGTTGTTATCGCTGCCATCACCTCATGCACCAACACCTCGAACCCCGGCGTGATGATGGCTGCAGGTTTGCTTGCCCGCAAGGCTCGTCAACGAGGGCTAACGGTCAAACCGTGGGTCAAAACTTCGCTTGCACCGGGAAGCCGAGTGGTCACGGAGTATTACGAAGCAACGGGCCTGCAAGACGACTTGAACGCCATGGGTTTCCACACGGTGGGTTATGGATGCACCACGTGCATTGGCAATTCCGGACCTCTGCCCGAACCCATCGAAGCCGCCCTTGACGAAACAAACCTCATCCTCGGGTCCGTTCTTTCAGGCAATCGGAATTTTGAGGGCCGGGTCCACGGGAAAGTGAAAGCATCCTATCTCGCCAGCCCCCCCCTTGTCGTGGCCTATGCCATCGCAGGCAACCTTGAGATGGATTTGACCACCGAGCCTCTGGGCTTTGATGCTGAGGGCCAACCAGTCATGCTTTCCGATGTCTGGCCGACCGATGATGAAGTTGCAGAGGCCATGAAGGTCATCACGCCGGAAATGTTCCGTCAGCGCTACGCCGACGCGATGAACGAGCCTCGATGGAACAGCATTCCCGCCGACCCCTCACCTCTCTATCCCTGGGCTGACAAATCAACCTACATACGCCTCCCGACATTCTTCAGCGACCTCTCACCAACCCCTGCGCCCATCGAGTCGATTCAATCTGCGAAGGTGTTGCTGAAACTCGGAGACTCCATCACAACCGACCACATTTCCCCTGCTGGCTCCTTTCCTGCGGATGGTCCAGCCGGCAAATGGTTGGTTGAACGCGACGTGAAACGGCGGGATTTCAATTCCTTTGGAAGCCGCCGTGGCAACCATGAGATCATGATGCGCGGTACGTTTGCAAACGTACGCATACGCAATCAAATGGCTCCGGGAACCGAAGGCGGTTATGCGCTAAACCACGAGAACGGGGAAGTCATGTCGGTGTACGATGCCGCTCAAATTCAAGCGCCAAAAATCGTTCTTGCCGGCGGCCAGTACGGCACGGGTTCGTCCCGAGATTGGGCCGCCAAGGGGACTTACTTGCTCGGCGTCAAGGCGGTCATTGCTACGTCCTTTGAGCGCATTCATCGTTCCAATTTGGTGGGCATGGGTGTGCTTCCGTTGACGTTCAAAGAGGGTGAATCCCATGCCACGCTCGGTTTGACCGGACACGAAAGCTTCAGCATCCCCTTGAGCGATGAGGTCCAACCGCTGCAGTGGGTCACCGTGCAGGTGGAACACGCCGACGGCGACACCTCCTCCTTCGAGGCGCAAGTCCGCCTGGATACGCCCGTTGAGGTAGAATATTACCGAAACGGGGGTATTCTTCACACCGTCTTGCGAGAGATGGCACAGTCCACTGCATGAATGCAGTAGGTTGAAAATCAGATGACACTCAGGCAGGATTGATGGGTCAACTTCGAGGCAATGTGCGGTACCGATTCCGTTCTGACGACCACGACGTGAACGTTGTCATTGAAGGCGCTGCAGAATGGGTCCAGAAGCATGTTGAGGACCTGGGCTTGCAAGGCGTCGGATGGACCATGCCCATCGGGACAGAAGTCAAAGCCACCAACCTTTCGAGCGTGAGTCGTCAACGGCAGGAAGCCGGCATCGACATCGAGATGGACGATGCTCCAGAAGACCTGTCTCTTATACACATCTGACGCTGCCGACGAAGGTTCGAG
>CAXHCG010000146.1:0-4543 GCA_964014905.1 uncultured Candidatus Poseidoniales archaeon
CTCACACAACGGCGAGGTGTCGAAGGAAATTGATCTCTTTGTCTGGAACAGCATCGTTGCAACCGCTACCAGTGCTGCCGGAGTAGAAGTGCAATACAGCCTTGACTACAACGGACAGTCGGAATTCAACATCAGTTCCTTTGAGGACATGGATGCTTCATCCTATGACGCCGTTCAACTTGAGGGCTTTACTGGGACCTACGCAGCCGTCGGAGCCATTGACTATGCTCCAAGCACAACCTACACGGCCAGCGACGTCCTCGACCAGAGCATCTCCGTCACCGTTGCCAAGGACCTAACAGCCACCTCACTGTGGTACATTGATGGTTCTGGAAAGTGGATCATCCTGTCAGATACCTCAACGGACGTTGACGCCAGCACAGACATGTTCACCTACGATGTGCCTGACAACAGCCCCGTCATTCCTGCAGGAACGATGATTCTGATGGGCGGGGAACTCGCTCAAGCCTCAGTCCCTGACGCTTCAGTCGGTGGATTTAGTGCCCAGGCCAACAAAGGCGGGGCCATCTCCATGACCTGGGACATCACCGGGACGCTTCTCGCCTCAGACAACATTGTGGTGAGCATTTGTCCTGCTGATGTTGATTGCACGGACGGATTCGAGGCAACGGTTGCCGACGAAGACCGAACCTACACCTACAGTGGTTCCCAAACCACCCACGGCGAAACCTACCACCTTGAGGTGGCGGTTTGCAACGAGCAAGGTTGTTCAACACCAGCAGGAACCGCTACTGTTGTTGCAGACAAGCAGGTTGACGGAGGCGTGGAAGCCACCGGCTTGACTGTCGCTGCTCAGGACGGTCAGTGGGTCATCACGTGGGAAGTCACCGGTGATTCCAGCGATGTTGCCATGTGGCATGTTTGCTGGTCCAACGAAGGCTTCACCGCTGGTGAGATGCCTATGCCTTGCCCCAGCGGCGTGGCAGGTGCAGATGCAACCACACTCAGCATTGAGATGCCTTCCATCAGGACCGGTCAAGAGTACTTCTTCACCGCCGTCCCCATGGACGACCTCGGCAACATGGATGCTGCTGCTTCAATGAACAGCATCATCGACACCCGAGTTGCTGATAGCAGCAACAACAACGACGGCAACGGCACCATTGGTGATACCGGCGACGATGCGTCTTCCAGCGTTCCAACGTGGACGTGGGGCCTCATCGGTGGCGTGGTCATCGTGGCATTCATTGCTGGCGCCTTCATCCTCTCTCGCGGAGACGGTGAAGACGGCGAAGGCAAAGATTGGGATTACTGATCGTTGACCGGTGCTGAAGCACACCCACCTCTCTGAGGTGTACAACGCTGGAGGAGCCGTCAAGGCGGCTCCTCTGGCCTTTTCCACTCATCTCTTCTCAAGTTTCGCTCAACCGAGCATGTGCTGTGGCATCAAACGTTGCGAAGCTACGCCTTGATTGGGATGGCCGTGAACGATCTGGTTCTTTTGAGGAGTTGACCCAATTAACACAGGTCAAGGATATCGCTCTGCCAAAGACCATTCGTTTTTCCTTCAAACTTGAATGTGATATTTTTTTACCGAATTAAGGCCCTTTCTCCACCGGGATATTGACACTTTCTTTCTAAAATGTGGGGTTTTGTTTCCGGACAGGACGAATTTTTCAAAGATTATGTACCCCAATCAATATAAATGGTGTAAGTTGTGGGATGCTTTGCATACAGTCCGTATGGGGTGAATGACTAATGTTGGGAAACAAGAATAAGAAAAACAAAACCGTCTTCGGCGGTATTGGGGTTGCACTTTTGTTGTGCATGTTGATGGTGCTCATGCCAATGAGCGGCTACGTTGACAATAACGAAACGACGGCAACCGTTGAGTCTGTTGAGGCAGACTCGACTGGAGCAGAGGATGTCCTCCCGCTCCCCGAAAAGCTAGCTGAAGCAGACTACGAATACGACCCGTCCCTTGAACTTCAAGGGATGCGAGACGCCAAGACCAAGGCCTTCCTCAATGAGGACGGCACCATCACGCAGATGGTGGCCAGTGAACCTGTCCACTACATGTCTGCTGATGGAACTTGGGAAGACATAGACCTGAACATTCAGGCCTACCCAGAGGGCTGGGGAGTCACGGAGAACACCTTCATGACATACTTCGCCCCTGAAGTCGCCAACGGTATCTCGGTTCAGGCAAACGAGTTCGTTGACCCGGTCATTTCCGGGCTCAACCCAATGCTCGTCACCCTTGACGTCACTGGAACTACTCCGGAGCCGTTCATCACCGCTCCTAGCCCGAATGGCGTGGAAGTTGGTGGAAACGTAATCCGCTATCCGCTTGCGGAAGGAATCGACCTTGACTACCACGTCGAGACGAACCAGGTCAAGCAAAACCTCATTCTCCGAGAAGTCCCCGTGATTCCCGAGGCCGCTGAGTACTTCGGACTCAGCGAGGGCATGCGAATGCCAGCTGGATACGCTCTTTTCTCCGGAGAGGAAATGCTTGGTGAAGAACTCTTCAAGACGCAAGAAGACCTTCAAATTCGCAACCTCGAAACCGGTGAATTGCTCGTTGAAATTCCTGCTCCTGTTGTTTTGGAAGCCGGTGCTGACGAACCATACCTCGGAACATTCTTTGTCCAAGTTTACGGTCCTGAGATTCTGCTCATTACCGTCGTGGAATCGGATTGGCTCCTTGATGAAGACAGAGTTTACCCAATCGTGATTGACCCGGCCCTCCGAGTCAACTCCTCGAGCGGTGGTTACTGTTACATCTACTACGCCAACTGCTACACGAACAGCAACCGACGCCACTACCGATACTACGGTAGCTACTACTACATCCCATGGCACAAGTACACATTCACCTCATCTTCCTCGCTTCCATCCGGAGCAACCGTCGACAAGATCGAGTGGAAGAAATACATGAACTACGCATACGGTCAGACCCGCACGTTCCAAGTCAAGGTCTTGGAAAGTTGCGGTCTCGCACCCCGCTACTCATACAGCATGGGCAGCGGATCCTGTTCGGGTTCATCCATCAGTAACTCCTACATGACCACAAGCTACGGCAGCACAGCATCTCGCAGCCTAAAGGCATCGATCGGGCTTTCGCCCTCCATTGCCACGGTGAGCAGCAGCGGTACCGGTTGGAAAACCGTTAACTTCTGCAACTCCGCAACGGCATGTTCTGCAACCACCGGTGGTGTCTCCATCATCAACAACGCTCTCAGCAACAATGGAAACGTTGGTATTGGAGAGTACTACACAGGCGGCAGCGCTTACTTCAATACCTACGGTATTGCAAGCGGCAGCCGCAACTCACACCTTCTGATCACCTATTCAGGTGGCACGGACGCCGACGCCCCAACCTCGGATTTCGTCCCTTACACCGGTATAGATTCCTACATTGAAGGCGAGCGAACGCTCTTCATCACGCTGAGCGACATGTCCGGTGTCGACACCACCTCAACGGGTGCCCCCTCCCTGTACTACTCCACCAACGGTGGAACGTCATGGAGCAGCACCACCTACGGATTGGGCTCCAACAACCAATTCGATGCAGGTGAGCTTGTCTCCATCGGCTCGTGCACGGCTACCTCGTCCGACTGCAGATTCAAAGCACGAACGCCCGCTCTCAGCCACGGAGACGACTTCCAATACTACTGGAAGTACCAAGACCTGAACCAAGGTAGCAACGGTGCCAACGTTGGCTATGAGCCTGCTTTGACCGGCACACAGACCACGCCTACACCTTACCAAGTCGACATTGTTGACCCAGTCAACGCACCTACGTCTCACAAGAAGATGACCGTGCTGACCACCGATGTCCACGCTGGTAGCTACTTCAACCCACAAGGCTTCATGGACCGACAAATGACCTACTACAGCCACTCTGACGAATACTACTTTGAATTCGACACCTCTGGCTGTGGAACGGGTTCCTCGTCTTGTTTCTACACCGGAACCAGCACCTTCTATGGCAACTGGCTCGCTCGTGGAAACACTGCCCCTGCCTACGGTTATTACGGCATGAACAGCGGTACAAACAAGTTCAACCAGAACCTTTGGAACAACAACGGTGATGGATACTTGCAAATCGCTGCTAAGGACGGACCGGGGATGAACCTCGTCTTCGTGTACAACAGCGCCAAGAACGCTTGGGCCACCGTTGGTATTGACACCGAAACCGGCATCGACACACCACTGACGGGCGGTAGCCAGGCTACGGCCAGCCTTTCATACGGCTATTCCGCTGCTTACAAGTTTGCCATCCCAGGCGACATCACCGGTTCCTTCGGTACGTTCTCGTTCAACGCAACGCAGACGACGACCACCGCCAACCGATTGTGTGTCACCACCAACGGCTGGTACTACTTCTACCGGTCCATCAGCACCGACCGCTGCACTTCGGCTTACTACATGATCTACGGTTCAACCTCCTCCTACCGATGGAGTGGTTTCGCTCTTGGCTCCGGCTATTACGGTCGACAGGCCAGCTCCGGCGATATCACCTACAAGGTTGGAAACGTTGCACCAACGCCTGACACGTTCAAGCCTGAGATGCTTC
>CAXHCG010000147.1:0-4527 GCA_964014905.1 uncultured Candidatus Poseidoniales archaeon
GGTCTCGTGGGCTCGGAGATGTGTATAAGAGACAGGCCCCATGTGGTTTGAGCGGTCGTCATCACACCGGTCATGGTGACGGATTGACCCGATTGATAACTCCAGGTGGCTTGAGCGTTCCAGTCCAATTGGGGGACGCTGACGATGTGGTTCTTGTCGAGGAGTATTTCAGGGCCCTGCACCTGAAGACTCCACCGCAGGTCGCGTTGTTGATAGTTCAGGATGCCTTGGACCTCGATTTTTGAGGTCGCCTCAATCCACTCACCGATGGCTGAGCGTATGATGAGGTGCATTTGGTGCTCAGAGTTGCCGTAGTTGGGGTGGTCGCCAAGGTAGGCGGAGGTGAAGGTTGAATCCGGGGCGATCGACTCGCCGATGAACCCGGTCAGACGAATCACTTCGCCTGCGTAAGCAGCGGGGTCCTGAGCCACATCGGCGATGGCCAAGGTTTCAACCTCAGGCAGGTCGCTGGATGTCCATTCCATGGCGCCAGCGCCGAGGGATTGAATCCAAATTCTTCCGTCGTATTCGATGACGTCGCCCATCACGGTCACCGTCGTCCCGATCGGTGGCATGTTGCCCGGCCGGTACCATCGCGATTCCACCACGCCCGTGCCGTCATCAATGATGGCATCAACGCGGTCATCGCCAGACGCGTACGGGTCTTCGACCCAAGAGATAAGCGTGCCTTCGATTTTGACGACTTCGTTTTTGTATTCCAGAAGTTGGCCAACCTCGATGACTTCGGGCTCCCGCACATAGGCGTACCAGTTTAACGTCGCAACAAGAAACATGGCCAAAGCGAACATGACCCACAGTTGCTGACCGCGTGTTTCGGGGTCATCGTTGGTGATACGGTCCATCAGTCCCTTCACCGCATCGGCCATGCCGCCGCCTATCCATGGCCACGCTTATGCGTTGTCTTCCCGAACGCTCGCTTTGTTTCCGAGAAGGGCTATAAAGAAACGATTGGACGCTTGGCCATCATGAAGGGTCGAGACCGCGTCATTCGGGACGAGATTCACCGGGACATTTTGGTCCCGGCCACGCATGCGTCCATCATTGACACGCCGGAATTTCAACGCCTGCGGGCCATTCAGCAACTTTCGACCTGCGAGTACGTGTTCCCGGCTGCGACCCACAACCGATTTGCTCACTCGCTGGGCGCGTATCACCTCGCCGGCGAGTTGGCCGCCCACCTCAACGATGTTCACCCCGGTATCTTGTCCGATGAAGACGAGGAACTTGTACAACTGGCTGCCCTTCTGCACGACATTGGCCATCCACCCTACTCACATCTCTTGGAGACGCCCCGGGTGTACGCAACTTATCGTTCGCATGAGGCGTGGGGACGAGACATTTTGGAATCAACTGAAACGGCCATTGGGAAGGCCGTTCGGACCGTGTTAGGGGCCCGTCGACTGGGTCGCCTTTTCGCCCTCATGGACGGGCAAGATGAGCATGACGGCGAAGTGATTCCCCGATTTTTGAAAGAAATCGTGAGCAGTCAACTCGATGTTGACCGCATGGATTACATGATTCGCGATCAAGCAAACACGGGTGCACAGATCGGCGGGTTTGACAGCGCACGGGTGATTCGTGCTCTCCGGGTTGGTGATGACGGTCGAATGTTTGTCAAGCGCTGGGGTTTGCCAGCGATCGAGGCGTACCTTGTCACGCGCTACCACATGTACCAACAAGTCTACTTTCACAAAGTCAACATGTTGACGCAAGCCTACCTCGTGAACATGCTTGAACGAGCCCGGGAATTGGCGCAATCCGGACAACTTACGGTTTCCATCGAACTGGAACACATGCTGCTCAACGAAGCCCTCACGCCCGCTCAATATGTGCTGCTCAACGATGCACACATCAAGGTCGCGTTGCCCGCATGGGCGGCTCACGATGACGCACAACTCTCGGGCTATGCAAGCCGGCTGTTGGCCAGGAAAGATTTCCACAAATCCCTTCGCATTGACCACTTGACCATGGAAATGTGCGACGTGGTCATGCCGCGAATCCGGGAGCATCTCAACGAGCAGGGATACGATGTCAATCTCGACGTGATTCTTGCCACCATTCGCAAGCGAGGATACCTTCCATACAACGGTGGCATCCTTCTTGAAGACGGTCGCGATGCGTCGGAGCATTCCGCTTTGATTCGCTCGCTCGCTCAACCCCACGAACAATGCTTGATTTTCGTTCCCGAAGCCATCCGTGATGAACTTGAGCAAAGTGTTCGAGAGTGGATAAAGCCCTCTCAATCCTCGCTTTCTCAATTCGACTGATGACAAGAAGGTTCATTTCTCGCGTGATTGAGCCAACCTCAAGGGCCCGTAGCTTAGTTGGTTAGAGCGCCCGGCTCATAACCGGGAGGTCAGGGGTTCAACTCCCTTCGGGCCCACACACCGCCCACCGGCAAGGTGGTATCCTTTCGCACAACTGACCCATAATGGTTATGAGGTGGTGGGGGTTGGGAAGACCGTTAGGTGAGACAATGTCGGCATGGAAGCGAGTCGTGGCTTTGTTGGGGATCTACTTTTGTTCACTCATGATGGTCGCCGTACCGGCGTCTGCCCAAATCTCGGGTGCTGCGGTCTCCATGACGTGTGCACCTGGTCAAATTCAGGTTGAGGTGAAGCCCGGTGCGACCTTGACGGGTTACACCACGTGCACCGTTTCCAATCCAACGGCCTACGTTGAAAAGGTCGCCATTCAAGTCACGAGCGACGGACTTGCAACCGCTGCTCCCGGTGATATGTACGTCGGTGCGGGGCAGGAAGTTGACTTCCAAGTCGTTGTCCGCGCCAACCCGTACATGCAGATGCAGTCCCGACAACTGACGGTTTCTGCTCAGGTTCAGGAATTGAACAACCTCCCACCCCCCAACCAGGCCTCTTCGCAAGTGAACGCACTGATCAACATCATGCAGTTCAGCATCGTTCAGGTCGAGGCCGTTGAGCCCTTCGTCCAACTCATGCCAAAGACCGACAAGAACTTCCAGTTCAAGGTGTACAACTTCGGCAATCAAATTGACCGCATGAAGATCGGAGTCACACCCGACACCCGTGAAACCCTTGAGGAAGCCGGCTTCACCGTCAACCTCCCGCAAACCGTTGTCACCATCGAGCCAAACACCGCTCCAGAGACGGCACGAATCATGGTGAGGACCCCGAAGAACCAAGGTTGGTCCGATGCCTACCACGTCCTCGAATTCTTTGCTGAGTCAGAGTTTGCTTGCCAGAACGGTGGCTGCAACCGAGAATCACAGATGATCACCGTCTATGTTCGTGGCGTCTACCTCCCAGGCTTCGAAGTGGTCCCAGCCATCTCGATGATCGCTCTGGCCGGTGCCGTCGCTGGTCGTCGCTTCCTCAACACGGAAGAGGACGGCGAAGAAGAGGAATGGCGAGAATCCGCTCCCGGCCTCTGACGGAACCACCTCAAAACCCCTTGCTGTGAATCATACAGGGGTTGAATTCATAACACCGTTTGGTGAACGTAGCGACAACGGGGATTGACCATGGGTGGATTATTGGACAAAGCGAACGCTACAAAAGAAACGGAAGACGTCAAAACTGCTGAGCCAGCTCCAGTCGTTGTCGATGCGACTTCCTCGTCCGAACCTGCTGCCCACAAGAAGGAAATGACCTCCTCCGCCGCAGGCTCCCCCGACACGGCGACCAAAATCAACCTCGCCGGCTGGGTCATCATTCTTCTCGGGGCCATCCTCTCTCTGCAGGGTGGTGCTTGGGGCTTTGCTGTCGTAACGGTGGTCCTCGTTGCTGGAATCGGTGCGATTGTTCAAGCCGACCGCATGCGAGGCAGCGTCAGCAAACCAAAGCTCTACGGCAGCATTGTGGTTGCTTTGTTGATCGCCACCACGCCTTACGCAGCCGTGATGTTGGTTCCAACCAACGCTTCGATGGCCATTTCTGAAGTGGAATTAAATGAGGAGGACGACGAACTTTCCTTCAAGGTCCGAGGCACCATGTCCTCCGTCGATGTCTCCATCGAAGCAGACGGCGTAGAAATGTGGTCCAGTTCGGGTGATGTCAACAACGACATGAAGAAATTCAAGGTGTCACTTTCAGAATTCTTCGCAGGCAACGGTGAAAACTATGCTGGCAACGAAGCGGTGGAATACGTCATCAAGGGCGAGGGTTCCAATGGCCAAACGGGCGAAATCAACATTCCAAGCCGGTTCACCACCCGTGAAGCACAAAACGCCGGTGTACGAATTGCCGAACTCCATGACAGCAACGATGCAGACGAATATGTGGGCATCACCATGGAACTTCTGGTTGGTCTTCTCGGCCCCAATGAAGGCGCTGAAAATGGAGGCGGTTTCTCTGCTGTCGGCCTACGTCCAATGAATGCAGATTACCAAATTCAAGTGGCGGTTTCTGGCGGAGATGCATGGTCAGAGAGCCTCATTTCCGTTGACGGCGATATGGCAACCTGGGCACCTCAAAGCGGGGGTACTGGAAGTGCCTCAACAGCCGGGTGGTTTGGACTAACTGGTTC
>CAXHCG010000148.1:0-4516 GCA_964014905.1 uncultured Candidatus Poseidoniales archaeon
GATGTGTATAAGAGACAGAGGGAGAACGCATCCCGCGACGAGAGGTACCTCCGTTTGAAGAAGCCAGCAGTTTTGTTGAAGCCATTCGCCGCGACGGGTTTCTCGGTACGGCGATGGACGACAAAAACCAGTACGGGCCGGTCGCCATGACGGTCCTCCTGCTGATCGTGGCCGCCGTAACCGGCTTGGTCATTCGCATGCTTGGTTGAATTCGCCCCGTAAACACGCCGGCAACGGGAAACATCAAACCCTAGTTCATGGACTGACGACTTCATGAGTGAAGGCTCGGTCAACGTTGAGAGCAGGACGTCCTCCCAAGACAAACGTTGGACCATCATGGCTGCGCTCCTTGGAACAAACACGGCGCTCATGCTTTTCCAGGGCATTGAACAGTCCAAAGATCCCAACCCCATTCGAGAGCTTGCCTTGGCCATCATTGCAGCAGCCCTGCCCTTTCAAGCCATTTATTTCCTCATTTACACGTTTCTCCTTGAGCACGAACCTCGTCTTCCACCCGAGCGGATTCACAAACTCGGTCTGGCATCCGCCCTGTGCCAAGTGGTGTCGTATGCCTCGCTTGTAGGTGTGGCCATGATGTGGTACCATCTTTCGTCTTGGGTAGGCCTGTCGTTCGCAGGTTCATCCATTCTCGCCATTTTCCTCATACGAAACGTGATGGCTCCCGTTGAACCGTTGGATGAAGGTGAACCCACTCCAGCAAAGTCGGCCTCATAGGGCTGCGTGGGAAGGTTGATGAAGCGAGACGCACGCCTTGATTCATGGCGTTCTGTCCACTGGATTACCGTTACGGCTGCGAAGATTTCAAGCGGATTTGGTCTGAAATTGGACGCCATGAGCGCCAGTTGGAAGTCGAACGGGCTTTGATTTGGGCCCATTGGCAACTCGGTAGAGTCTCGGAGGCCGACTACAAGGCGGTGGCCGCCATCGCCAATCCCGACGCTGTTTCAAAGGATCGGGTCAGTGAAATTGAGGCCGAAACACGCCACGACATCATGGCATTAACCAAGGCGATGGCAGAAGCAGCCGGCGAGGCCGGCTGGTGCATTCACCTGGGTGCAACCTCCAACGACATCGTTGATACGGCGGTCGGTTTGCAACTTCGTGACAGCATTGTTCTCCTGCGTAAAATCCTGTGCCACCTCATCGATGTGTGTGCAAACGTCGCCGAGCGCGAGCGCGACACCGTCATGCTGGGCCGCACGCACGGACAGGCCGCCGTCCCCATCACCTTTGGTTTGAAGGCAGCTGTCTGGCTCGACGAACTACGTCGACAATTGATTCGTCTCGATGAGGCCGCACCACGTGTCGCCGTTGGCAAGTTCCTCGGCGCCGTCGGGACAGGTGCCGCCCAAGGAAAAGACGCTCGAAAATTACAAGAATTGATTTTGACGCATCTGGGACTTGCCGTTCCGTTGGCGACAACGCAGGTTGTCGGCCGAGATCGGTACGTGGAGTACATGTCATGGTTGGCAAACGTGGCCACAACCTGTGAAAAAATACTCCAAGAGATTCGCAACCTGCAACGTTCTGAAATCGCCGAAGCCGGTGAAGGATTCGATGTGAAAAAGCAGGTTGGATCGTCAACCATGGCTCACAAAAAGAACCCTATCAAATCAGAAAATGCTTCTGGTTTGGCGAGAATTGTTCGCTCCTTTATCATTCCAACGTACGAAAATGCGCTGTTGTGGCATGAGCGTGACCTTGCCAATTCCAGCAGCGAACGGTTCACACTCTCCCACGCTTCCACGCTCGCCGAGGACGTGATGGCCAAAACAGCCGATGTGCTGACAAACATGTGGGTCGACAAAGACCGGTGCTTGGCCAACATCCATGCCCAGCGTGGTTTGGTGATGGCCGAGAAGGTCATGATTGAACTCGTTGACCACGGTGTTCCCCGCGATGAGGCGCATGAGGTGCTTCGTGAAGCGTCCTTTACGGCACTTGCAAGCGGAGAGGAACTCATTGATGTCTGCAGCCGAACTCCAGCGATTTCGGCAGCGTTCTCTGCCGAGGAACTGGAGGCGATGTTTGACCCAATGAACCACGTTGGTGTTTCTGGTGAGATTGTTGATGAGTGCGTTTCGCTAGCCCGTCAGGCGATTCAGTGAATCTCATAGTGTCCCCGTACACCGTCCCAGTGAGCAGTACCAGCGACCGTCAACCGTCCGTTTTGATGGGGCCCACCAATTACGAGGGTCTCGTATTCCCCTCCCTCCCCTTCAACATGAAAACGATGTGTCTTGGCGAGCGTCACCAGCTCATCGAATGAATTGGGTGTAAGGACATGGCCAAGCCACTTTTCAGTGAGTCCGTCCGCCGAAACACCCGTGATCATGATCTCAAAGCCATGATCGATCATTCCTCTTAGATGCTCATGGCCCGATTGATGCCACAACGGTGTCCAACTTCGAATCCCCAATCGTTCTGCCATGCGTTCCAAACGTGATTTTTGGTAGTCCGAACGCAACGCTCCTGACACAAACCCGTCGATCTCAAGCGGGCGTAATGCCTCCTCCAACGCCGCAATGTCTTGGGGCGGCTCACCGGTTGTGCGGACCTCAATCCATCGAATGTTTGCAGCCGTTGCTTGGCGTTCAACAAGGTGTGTGCTTGGGAGTTGGAACATCGGGGAATCTTCTCCGGTGATGATGACGGTGACCAAGGCATCAACCGACCAACCTTTGCACATGGCCCACCACCAAGCGGCGGCCGAATCTTTACCGCCGGAGGACAGCACGGCCACTCGCATAACTCCCGGAGGTGTTTCCCCTTGATGAGGGTGTTCGCCTCGCAGGGTTGATACAGGACGGCCGAGGAGGCTTGCTTGCCACGGCTGACACTCATGACATTCAACCCGCATGCTCATAAAGTGTCAACCGAGCCAATGAACTGAGGTAAGACCATGCAACCAAGTGGAAGAGGATACGATCACGGCATCACAACATTTAGCCCCGACGGACGGCTGTTCCAAGTGGAATACGCCCGAGAATCGGTCAAGCGAGGAACGACAACGGCTGCCCTGAAATTCAAGGACGGCGTTGTCCTTGTTTGTGACAAGCGCATCATCAGTCGCCTCATCATCCCTGAATCAATTGAAAAGATGTTCAAAATTGATGGCCACGTCGGCATCGCAACGTCAGGTTTGGTGGCCGATGCTCGCCAACTCGTTGCGCGGGCTCGTGTTGAGGCTCAGATTAACAGAATCACCTATGGAGCAACCGTTCCTGTTGATGTTTTGGTCAAGAAAATTTGTGATTTTAAGCAATCGTTCACGCAATACGGAGGCTCGCGCCCATTCGGCACAGCGCTCCTCATCGGAGGTGTTGATGACAACGGCATTCACCTCTACGAAACAGACCCATCAGGTGCTTACCAATCCTATCATGCAGGCGCCATTGGCAGTGGGCGCAACACCGTCATCGAGTTCTTTGAAGACAATTGGAAGGAAAACATGACGCTGAACGCTGCCATGAAGTTGGGCCTTGAAGCACTCCGGTCGGCGAATGACGCTGAATTAAACCGCGAGGCTGTTGAAGTGACGGTTGTTGACTCAAATGGATACCGCGTCCTCGACCGTGGCGAAGTCAACAAGCAAATTGACCGCCTCAAACCCCTCGAAGAATGAGGATAGGTTGAAGCGTCGCCTCACCTTTGGTGCGGATAAGTGAAGACATGGTTAGCCTTGACGACGCCGTTCTCGCACGATTGGAAAAAGGTGGCAAACGCTACGAATTGCTTGTTGACCCAGGCCTCGTGGATGCCTACAAAGCATCTCCAGAAACAGTTGATATCAACGAATTTTTGGCCATGGATGAAGTTTTCCACGACGCACGTGGTGGTGAACGCCCAACGAGCGAGGCCATCGAAAAGGTCTTTGGAAGCCAAGACATTGAGATCATTGCTCGCACCATCTTGGAAAAGGGCAGCATCCAATTAACCACCGTCCAACGAAAAAAGATGGTTGAAAACATGCGCCAACAAATCATTCATCGTATTCATTCACAAGCTGTGGACCCCAAAACGAAATCACCGCATTCCAAAACGAGAATTGAACTTGCTTTGGACGAATCGAGGTATTCGGTTGATCCCTTCAAGCGTTTAGAGGAACAGGTGAAGGACGCCATCGCCAAGTTGAAACCCTTGATTCCGCTGTCGTTTGAAACGGTTCGGTTGGCCTTCAAAGTTCCAGGTTCCGCTTACGGTTCCGTTTCTCAGTTTCTTCGAGCCCATCAGCAAAAAGAAGGCTGGCTTGAAGACGGTTCATGGGCCTGCGTCATTGAATGTTCAGCAGGTATGAAGGGCGAAATCATCGGGCAGGTCATGCGAAGAAGTTCGGATGCTGAAGTCAAAGAACTGACCTCCTGAACGCCGTGGCCATAGGGTGGCCTTTATCATGGGTTGGCGAGTGGGCGCATTCGGAGAGAAAAGAATGTCCCAAGGTCAAGCCGGCGCCGAGCAGCGCCTAGTGACCCCGGGAATGGCCATTGGGCCATCC
>CAXHCG010000149.1:0-4515 GCA_964014905.1 uncultured Candidatus Poseidoniales archaeon
ACACTCGAACCTTCGTCGGCAGCGTCAGATGTGTATAAGAGACAGGTACACCACGTCGTCGATGCAGGCGGATTCAAGCGCCCGCACACATGACGAACTGGTCATTCTCTTTGCCGCCGCCAACGAGGGCGTGGATGCCAACATGAACGGAGAAATTGATCTTGATTCCATGGGAAGCCCAGCCACGGCCAAGAACGTCCTGACGGTCGGTGCGAGTGAAAACAACCGCGGTAACATGTCGTGGACGTGGGGCAGCAGCGATTACGGGTCCCCCATTTCCACCGACCGGCTGGCGGACAACCCCGATGGGATGGCCGCCTTTTCCTCCCGTGGACCGACCGATGATGGTCGGCTTAAACCCGATTTCTCAGCACCGGGGACCATGATTCTTTCAGCAAAATCCCGAAGCACCACATCGGTGGGCTGGTTGGCACACAACGCCAGCTACACCTACATGGGCGGCACGAGCATGGCCACGCCATTGACCGCTGGCGCCTCCGCTTTGTTGCTCCAACATTTGATGGACAACCTGGGTGAAACCAACCCTACCTCCGCTCTCGTGAAGGCGATTTTCACAGCCAGTGCACACGACATGGCGGGCCAATACTCCTCGTCGACCAACGGTGCGGGTGAAGCCGCACCGAACAACCACGAAGGATGGGGGAGGATCAACATGTCCCAAGCCATCAACACCTCGTATCTGCAAGGCCATTCGGTGTCCACCGGCGCTGATTCAGGGTGGTCATTCATTGTACCAGCCAGCGCTGAGGACATCAACATCGCCTTGACGTGGACCGACCCTGCATCAACGCCGGCCGCCTCAACCAACCTCGTCAACGACGTGGATTTGGCGCTCAAAAGCCCCTCCGGAACGTGGACCAACGTGAGCAACAACCTCGACAACCTTCGTGGCCTGACACTGGCTTCGCCTGCGCAAGGCACGTGGGAGCTGCACGTTGTCGGCAGCAGCATTCCAACTGGACCCCAATTCTTTGCTGTCGCCATGACGGGCGATTACACCTTGTCCAATCTAACGCAAGATGCCGACCTTGATGGATACGAGGACGATGATGATGACTGCGACACAACAGCAGGGACGTCAACCGTGGACCGAACCGGTTGCCCCGACACCGACGGGGATGGCTACTCCAACCCAGACAGCAACTGGACGGTCAACCAAGGCGCCGATGCCTTTCCGAGTGAAGTGACGCAGTGGGCCGATACGGACTTTGACGGCTACGGAAACAACGCTGGCGGCGTGCAACCTGACGCTTGTGTTTCCACGGCGGGCAATTCCACAGGGGACCGGTTCGGTTGCTTGGACGACGATGGCGACGGCTATTCCAACCCCGACGGTTCGTGGACCACGGCCAACGGAGCAGATTCATGCGCAAGCGTTGCCGGTTCGTCAAGCCAAGACCGGAACGGATGCGCCGACCAAGACGGCGACGGTTATTCCGACCCCGACGGTTCATGGGGCACCACCAACGGTGCTGACGCCTTCCCCACCGACGCCACACAGTGGGCTGATGCTGACAACGACGGGTACGGAGACAATCCCCCACCAGCAACCACCGGCGATGCGTGTCCAAGCGTAAACGGCGATTCAGACCAAGACCGCTACGGATGCACCGATTCCGACGGAGACGGTTATTCCGACCCGGACAGCGGTTGGACCACCGCCAACGGTGCGGACGCCTTTGGTTCCGATGCAACCCAGTGGGCCGACAGCGATGGCGATGGCTATGGCGACAACGCCTCGGGAACCAGTCCCGACGCATGTCCCACGCAACCCGGTACGTCGACTGAATTGGGACGCTTGGGATGCGCAGACACCGACAGCGACGGGTATGCCGACATTGATGATGCCTTCCCCAGCGAAGGAACGCAGTGGTCGGACAGCGATGGCGATGGCTACGGAGATGAAACCGCTGGATTCGAAGGCGATGCGTGCCCGAGCACCTCGGGTGCATCAAGCCGAGACCGGTTTGGTTGCCTTGACACCGACAACGATGGTTCCTCCGACGGAGACGCAAACTGGACCACGGCCAACGGCGCAGACATCGCACCAAGCGACGCCACGCAATGGGTTGATACCGACGGCGACGGGCACGGAGACAACCCTCTCGGAACCAGCGGTGACCAATGTCCATCTCAAGCAGGAAACTCAACGGCGGACCGACTCGGTTGCCCGGATACAGACGGGGATGGATACTCCGATCCAGACAGTGGATGGAGCGTGGATGACGGCGCAGATGCCTACCCCAACGACCCAACCCGCTGGGGTGACAACGACGGCGACGGATACGATGACGGCCTTGACGACGACTGCCCAACCTTGTACGGCACGTCCATGCACGACCGAAAGGGGTGCCCCGATCAGGACGGGGACGGATACTCCGACCCGGACAGTGGATGGACCACCGCCAACGGTGCAGACGCCTTCATGACCGATTCAACGCAGTGGAACGACACCGACGGCGATGGCTACGGCGACAACCCTGCAGGTTCCGTGGCGGATGCCTGTCTGAGCGTCTACGGTGAATCATGGCAAAACGGGACGTACGGCTGTCCTGATGCAGATCAAGACGGTTGGAGCGATACCGAAGACACGCACCCCGGTGACCAAACTCAATGGGCGGATGTTGACGGTGATGGTTTCGGGGACAACCCCGGAGGAACCGACCCCGATGCCTGCCCAACACAGTGGGGCAATTCAACCCAAGGAAACCGATTGGGCTGCTTGGACAACGACGGTGACGGATGGGACAACACCGTTGATGCCCTTCCCGAACTCCCCACGCAATGGCTCGACCAGGACGGGGACGGCTACGGAGACAACGCCACGGGCCTTCAGCCAGATGCTTGCCCTGGAGAGGCAGGTACCTCAACCATCGGCCTTTACGGATGCGCAGACGACGATGGCGACGGGCATGCTAACCTCACGGACGATTTCCCAAATGACCCAACACGATACATCGACAGCGACAGCGATGGGTACGACGACGCTGAAGACGCATGCCCGCTGATCGCAGGCAACTCAACCACGGACCGTACCGGATGCCTTGACAGCGACGGCGATGGCGTCTCCGACCCCACGCTTCCCGTGGGCAACGCAAGCGGATGGAACACATCGGATGGCGCTGACGCCTTCCCTAACGAACCAACCCAATCCGCCGATGCCGACGGGGACGGGTACGGCGATAACGGTGCGGGAGTCCAACCGGACACGTGTCCTACCGAGGCAGGAACATCGTATGTTGACCGATTTGGGTGCGTTGATGAGGACGGCGACGGACACTCCAATGCAAACGATGCCTTCCTTGGCGAACCCACTCAGTGGGCGGACAGCGACGGTGATGGATACGGTGACAACCCAAACGGAACCCAACCCGACGCTTGCGTATTGACCCCAGGGACTTCTTCAGTTGATGTCTACGGGTGCCTTGACGGGGACGGCGATGGCGCAAGCGACGGCAATGACCTCTGGCCGACCGACGGGACACAATGGTTTGACAGCGACGGGGATGGATACGGGGATGAACCAACGGGAACCGATGGAGATGCCTGTCCAAACGATGCGGGGTCGTCAACGGCCGGGGCCACCTTTGGCTGTCCAGACCAAGACGGCGATGGATGGTCGGACCAGCAGGATGACTTCCCCGACCAGCGCAGCCAATTCGTCGACAGCGATGGCGATGGACACGGCGACAACGCCACGTTGGGCGCCTACAAACCGGACCATTGGCCGAACGATTCATCTCGAAGTTCAGCCGAAGCAACCATGACGTGCAGCGAAACAAGCATGGAGGTTGACCTCGCTGCAAGCGGATTTTTCGAATTTTCATGCACCGTGGAGACGTCGATGAATTCTGCCTTCGCAGCCAACCTCAAATGGACGGCAACAACGAGCATCGTAGGCGCATCCTCAGAACACTTGCTTACGTTTACTTCAGCGAGTGGAAACTCGCAACTTTCGTGGTTATCGGGTCGCGCCCAGGACGTTGGTAACCATCAACTCCTTCTCACCGTCTCCGAACCAGGGGCGTCCTATCCCATGGATACGGTAACCGTGGTCATTCAGGCCATTGACTCAAACGCGCCCGTTCAGGTGGAGGATGAAGCCGAGGGTTCGATGATGGATGCGTTGACGGAGAGCACAATGCTCCAAGCAGCCCTCGCTGGTTTGGTTCTGTTTGTGTTGATGGGGACGCTCATGATACGAGGGCAAAGTCGAAGCTTGCGAGACCAAGAACGACGCATGGAGCGTGCCGTTGAAATCCGCCAGAGCAGAGGATTAACCGATTTGCCGAGCCGAGAACTCATTCAACAACCGCACCTTCAACGTCCTCGAGAGCGAAGCAGTTCGATGTTTGACGACTTCAAACGATCCCGATGAGCCAACACGAGCGAACCGATTCCCTCAAAGAGGAGGTGCTTGTCGTCCGCATTACCACACTGCGGATATGGTGAAGTGGTTATCATCTGAGGTTTCCAACCTTATGTCGTGGGTTC
>CAXHCG010000150.1:0-4475 GCA_964014905.1 uncultured Candidatus Poseidoniales archaeon
ACGTCGATGTACTCTACGGCGACACCCTCGTCTCAAACCAAGGAGCAGATTTGACACCAGCGCTTGACGACCGAGGTCTTTCGTTCAATCCTGCCCAAGCCGATCCAGGAGTAACCGTGACAGTCACCGGTCAATTCGCCAACGTCGGCACGTCAGAAGCCGACGATGACGTGGATGCGTCCATTCTGATGAACGGTGTTGAACTCAAGCGAGAACGCTTCACAACAAGTGAACCCATCGCACCGTCGGGTGAGGGGGGGCCACTGACCTTCTCCGCAGAATTCGTGGCAGAACTGGGCGTCCATGAGTTCGAACTCATCTTGGACGTCAATCAAAACATTTCCGAACAGCGAGAAGACAACAATCGCGCCACGACCAGTTTCACGGTTGTCGAGCCGTACCTTGCCGAGCTGAGCGGTCCGTTGGAAACGCCAAGAATACCTCCGGGCACATCACAACCTGTCGAGATTCAGCTCATGGCAACAGGTTCAAAACCCGGAGAATGGGCACTTTCAGTGAGCGATGAGCAACTTCCGGAGGGGTGGGCATTTGAACTCGCCAACAACGAGGCTCTGACACGAGAATTGATTCCGAACGTGCCACAATCCATCACGTTCGATGCGACCGTGCCCTCAACTGCCCTTGGGGACGAATCCGGTATGGTCTCCTTCTTGATGGCGCTGGTGTCCGATCCTACCGTCAACACCACCCTCGATGTCCAATTGGATGTGTTTCGAACCCGAGGACTTGACCTGAGCGGTTCAAGCGGGATGAACACCTCCGTCGGCCAAGGTCGGCCGGGGCAAATAGCCAAGGCATGGTTCATGGTCGAAAACCTCGGAAATGCACCGGAGTCAACCACTTCGATCACGTGGACGGCTCCATCCTGGGGAGGATCCCCATCCATTCATGATGCCTCAGGGCAAGAATTGTTCAGCATCGCCCTGAATCCAGGTGAATCCAAAGCCCTCTTTGCCCACTTGAACACACCGGCATCCGTGAGTTATGGTTCCACAACGCAAACCACACTCACGATGTGCATGGGCAGCGGAGAAGACGCCCTTTGCGAATCGATGCCCTTCACCTTTGGTGCACAGAAATTCGCCGCCGAACCGATGCACCATCGCACGCTCCCCGATGCCACGCTAACATGGAACATTGTTGGGTCTGCACCTGTTTCGGGGTCAGCCACATGGAGCATGTCCGCCATGGGCATGCTGAACACCAACTGGCAGTGGAGTGCCAGCGGCGACTTCGCCATTAACGGAACCGTGCTTGAAGCCCAAGGCACGCCGGGCGGAACAGTATCGGGAGCCATCGTGTTGAACCTCCCCGTTGATGCAGTGCCAAAACGCCACGTCTTCGCTGAGACCGACGCTGCTGACAACGACGCATCACTCAATTTGAGCCTCCATGTTCTGCAGGTGTATCGGGCCAACGTTTCGCTGATTGAGCCCGTGCCCACGAACCCGGGAGAGGCGCTGTCATTGAATGTCAGCGAAGAGCATCGGTTTCTTTTGTTCCTTGAAAACCCGGGGAATGGAATGGATGCCTTTGAATTAACGGCTCAAGTCTCAACCAACGATCCGCTGTTCACGCCTGAAGTGAGCTTCACCTATTACGACCCACAGAAAACCCTCGGTGCATTGGCCACAGGAATCGGAACCGTGGACGTGTTCCTCTCGCCAGAAATTCCTGCTCTCACGCCGTTTACCATCACCTTCGCTTGGACATCACTGGGCGGTGATGAGGTCGTTGACCAAGTAGCCATCAGCGTTCAAGCAGCACCCAGCCATGAATGGCACGTTGATACGCTGAACGCCACCTCCTCATCGGGAGTCCCGGGTGAGGTGCTCTCCTTCGGGTTTAACCTCACCAACCTCGGCAATGCACCTGATTCATTGACGCTTCACCCCAGCCTTACGGTCATCGCTTTTGGCGACGACGATTCACTTTGGTCTGCTGACTCCGTTGAGACGGCCACCGTCAATGTCAATGAAAGCGTTCAGGTTCAATTTTCCATCGAGGTTCCCATGACGGCCTGGGCCGCCACCTCGGTTAATGTCACGCTATCGCACATCGCCAACGCTTACAGCATTGGCAACACCCACCTCACCGTCAATGTCGACGCCGTTTCTGGGTGGCGACTCAATCTCACAAACGCTGACCTGGAAGTCGACCCGGCGGGTGAGAACCTCACCTTCCTGCTCGTTCACACAGGGAACGCCTACGAGCAACCGTATTTTGCGAAAGCCGGCGCGGGGTGGAACATCTCGCTTCCTGATAATGCGCCCCAAGTAGCGCCCTACACAACCACGACGTTTGATGTCCATGTTCAACCGCCAGAAGCAGCCATCGCCGGAGAAGTCGGTGTGTTGCGAATACGGATAACGGGCAACGACACCAGCGGCTTGGTGGTCGAAGAGATTCCTGTTCGAGTTGGAGCGTCCCCCCAGATCGACATCGATCATCGCGATGAGTGGAACGTTAACCAAGAGGGGGGCTATCCAACCGCTTGGGTGGAAAACAAGGGCAACGACATTGCGATGCTCACCATCGATGTGGATGGACTTCCCGAAGGATGGTCAACCGCACAAGGAACCCAAATGGTCCTCGCCCCGGGCGAAGTAGCAGGCATTCCACTCAACCTCATGCCATCGGCCGACTGGAATGAACAGCGCTTCCTCATCACCATCAACGTGAACCACCCCCTGCTTGGTGCCATCCCGCACAGCATTGAGGTGAAGCATAGCCATGTGGTGTTTTCTGAAACGCCGGTCATTGACGCGTACGTTGGTTCGCAGCAGCTGGTCGCTTACGCCGCCACGGACAGAGCCAACATCACCTTCGGAGGCTCGCTTGAGACGACGAACACTGGACAAGCAATCCAATTCCTGCAACCCACAACCACCGGGGAGTATGTGGTAAGTTTCGATGGAGATTCGACGACAGGGAATGTTTCAGTTTACGTGGTCGCACGCCACTACCCCGATGCTAGTATTGAATGCACCTTCACCCGTGATGTCTTTGAAAACCTTGGTCAGGTCGAACTTTCAGATACTGTGGCATCCTGCGAACTCACGGCAGGGGAGGACGAGGAACTTCGTGCCGTCTTGACCATCGTAACTTCAACAGGTGAACGCGTTAATTTGGACGATGACGTCTTTGTGATTGGACGCGGCCGTCAGGAAACCATCAATGTGTCCATGACGGGTTGGAATCCAGACCCGGGTATGTTTGATGTGGTTCTATCGGGTTACGACCAATTTGGTCGCATCTTGGCCGACAAATCGATGTCAGTCGTCGCTCGAGAAAGTGGATGGAATGTGGGAATTGCTATCTTGACGACGGATGGAGACATTAGCATCGGAATTAGAAGAACTGGATATGAACTCCTCGTGGATGCCGTTTGTGAGTTGAACGTCGTTTCAGAAGGCGGGTGGGAAGCCAACTACATCGTTGATGTTGCGTATGTTGGAAACAATGCTCCAGTCATCACTATTGAAAATCCAGGAATCCTTGAGCGTGATGAGAAAATCACAGCAACCATTCATTGCAATACTCCATTTGATGTTGACGACAATCCAGATGATGACTCGAAGAGTTCTTACTACAAGACCGAGAGCATCCTTGCAGTTTCATCAAATGACATCGGTTGGATTGTTGGTGTCGCAGCCATTGTCCTGGCGGTGTCATGGCTTCTCGGGTTCATCCGGCCATCATCACAAACGTCCTCACAAAAGACGACGAAAGCCAAGGATGCTCCACGCACCCCACAGGAAGACGGAGAAGAGCAATCGGCTTCGGATGCATCTCCGGAACGTGAGGAATGGGTTGATGATCTGAGCCTTCAGATTGAAGAGGTACCAGAGCAAGTTCAGGAAGAAGCCATTGAGGAATTGATTGTTGAGGTAGAGTCCACTTCCACCGTTGAGGTGATCGAATCAATCGAAGTGGTCGAGGAAGAGAACGTCACGGCAAGCGGACGACTCGCCAGCTTGCGTGACGAACTAGGCGAAGCAGAGGGGCCGACAAGAGAAGGTTCGATTGAAGACCGATTGAAGAAATTCTTTGGCGATGGGTCATGAATGCAAGTCCTTAATTCACCCAATGGGTGGGAAAAGACATGGACGAGTTAGCGCAAGCCTCTACCACGGCATTTTTTACCCTGGATGCGTTTAACGGCCTACGCGCTTCCAACGTTGTTCAAGCCATAGAACAAGCCATGGAGGGAGACACAAACGCTTGGAGCGAACTTGTCGACCAAGATCCCGAATTAAGCGAACGCTTGGTGGAGCAAGGAATCACAAAGCCCGGTTCTTACACCAGCATTCAATGGGACCCGGCCATGATTCTTTTCACAACCTGCGTTGAGTTGACGACGGATGGCCGCCCGTTGCAACTTGGAGAAACCATGACGCGAGAGCGTTTTGGTCGTTTTCCGTTTGGAGACGGGTCGGCTCTCGGCTATCTCT
>CAXHCG010000151.1:0-4467 GCA_964014905.1 uncultured Candidatus Poseidoniales archaeon
ATGTTCGCTTCTTCATAGTGCCCTTTCGGGACATCGCCACCTTGTTGAAGAAGTTCGCTTTCAAACAAAGCCGTTGCCGAAGTAAGGTCGGCAATGTGGTGCATGACGTTGTGTTTCTTCTCCTTGAGGTAATGAATGAACGACGTTGCACGTTCGAGTTCAATGATGTGCTTCTGACCATAGTTGAATGAGATTGCCGTCACTGCATACCCCTCGCGAAGCAAGTGAAGCAACAGAGAGGATGAATCCATGCCCCCACTCAGGGCCATAACTGCTCTTTTCATCGTTGAACCACCTTACAAAATTCCCATCCACTTGTGTGTTTGAAGGGATAGACGCCACTCAGGGTTGCGCTTGACCACATCCTCAGTAAGAGCAAACGTGCGGCCGTTGCGCTCAACCGTATCGTTTTCGTCGTAACACGGTTGCAAGAACAAATGCTCAAACCCTTCCTTCAACCCGTCGTACATAGAAAGAGACTGACCGACATAGACGCACTTCAGCTCGTTCCCGGTTCGTTGTTTGACCGACACCTGTGGATACATCTGATCTTTCGGTGAAATGCAAATCCAATCAAGCAAGCCATCAGGTACAGCGATGGTTCCGTTTGATTCAACAGACAAGTGATACCCACGTTGCTTCAGAACCCTTGCAAGCGGCCACAAATCGTTCATCATGGGTTCTCCACCGGTGAAGATGACGTTTTTGCAGGGATACTCCTGAACAACGTCAAGGATATCGGATACGTTCATTTTTTCATAATCGTCGAAATTCGTGTCGCACCATTCGCAACGCAGGTTGCAGTTGCCGAACCGAATGAACACATGTGGAATTCCACTACGGTACCCTTCACCTTGAACGGAGTGGAATATCTCAACGATGTTGTAGTTCACGTCCATGTCGCGCTGCTCATCCACCCCTGCTTTCTCAAGTGGGTGGTACACGACTGATTCCAATGGTTCACCTCAGAGCTTGGGTTGTTGAATTAACTGCATGAGTTCGGTTCGAGCCTCAAGTCGATCGAAGAACACGCCCCGCATCGCTGAAGTGGTCATGATTGCTTGTTGTTTTGCGACCCCCCGGCACTGCATGCAACCGTGGGATGCTTCGATGATGACAGCAGATCCCAAGGGCTGGAGTTCCCGTTCCAAATCATCGGCGATGCCCTTGGTGATTCGCTCTTGATTCTGCAATCGGCGGGCATGAAGTTCAAGGATTCGCGCAAGCTTGCTGATGCCGACAATTCGCTTTATTGGAATGTAGGCGATGTGGGCCCGTCCACGAAACGGTTGAAGGTGGTGTTCACACGTAGAGGTAAATTCAATGTTGCGCAGCAGCACGATACCGTCATAACCCTCTGCGTTGAACGTTGAATCGAGCAATTCTGTAGCGTTCATGCCGTAGCCTGCAAAAATCTCCGACCATGACTCAATCACACGCTTGGGCGTATCTTGGAGCCCCTCTCTGGATACGGCATCGTCGCCCTCAATGTAGGTGAGAAGCGTGCGAACGGCATCGTGGGCTTCTTCGGTTGTTGTCATGGTTGTCCACCTCGTCCGTGCCTCATGTCAATGGTGTCCAACTGGTCAAGCATTTTCCGGCATGCGGTTCGGATGGCATCGGCCAAACTCACGAACTTTTTGTTATCACCAACATGGACTTTGATGTCATCGACCAGTTCTTGCGGGATATCCAACGACACTTTAGGCACGTCCTTCCCTCCGGCCTCCCTGCTATAAGTATTCGTCAGGGAATACTCCAGTAATATCGGAATGAAAAACGTTCAGGTCCGTGTACCAAACGTGCCAATGTTCAAAGGATACCTCCGAGGATCCAATACCATGCAGACCAGTGTACGGGCTGAACCGGTTATGTTGCTCCGAGAAATTCGTGCAAATGTTGGATTGATCGACACCCCTGGTTTGAACGATGACGAGATTCTTCGGTTCTTGGATACGGACCCGTACCTCTCGAGGGCGATAACCGAAGCTCATCGACGGCATTTGACCATGCTTGAGGAATATCCTGACCTTTATCCTGGTTCAGACGAGACGACGCTGATCACCCAGCTGCAGGACGGTTTCGTTAATTTTTACAACCCTGCGACCGTGAATCCATACGTTGCCTTGGCCGCTCGAGGTCCTTGGATTGTCACGTCCCACGGAGCCGTTGTGCATGACAATGGTGGATACGGGATGCTGGGGGCAGGACACGGCCCTGAGCATGTGATACAATCCATGTCCGACAATTGGGTTATGGCCAACGTCATGACGGCCTCATTCTCTCAAAAACGACTCGATGAACGGTTGCGTCGAGAACTCGGCCACACACGCGGTTGGTGCCCGTTTGACAAATTCATATGCATGAACAGTGGCTCTGAATCCGTGACGGTGAGTCTGCGCATTGCGGACGTCAACGCCAACAAGATGACGCAACACGGTGCCAAGCATGCTGGAAAAACGATCAAGATGATGGCGGTGGAACAAGGATTCCACGGCCGAACCGACCGTCCTGCTCAAATTTCCCACTCCTGCAAAGGAAAATACGACCAGCACCTCGCGAGCTTTCAAAACAGAGACAACCTGATTCTCGTTCCTGCGAACGATGTCGCAGCACTCGAACTGGCTTTCGAAGAAGCATCCAAACAGAATGTCTTCATTGAATTGTTTGCCATTGAACCCGTGCAGGGTGAAGGAAATCCCGGGCAATGTGTGACCCGTGAGTTTTACGACGCGGCTCGACGGTTGACGCTTGAACACGACAGCATGCTCCTCGTGGATTCCATTCAGGCTGGCATCCGTGGTCAAGGGACACTTTCAGTTGTCGACTACCAAGGTTTCGAGGACTGTGAGGCTCCTGATTTGGAAACGTGGTCCAAAGCGATGAACGCTGGTCAATACCCTCTCTCTGTTCTTGGCATGAACAAGCGGGCTTCAGACCTGTACGTGACTGGAATCTATGGAAACACCATGACGACGAATCCTCGAGCGCTTGAAACGGCTGTGGCTGTGCTCGATGGAATCACCCATGAACTGCGCACCAACATACGCGAACGCGGCTTGGAATTTGTGGAGAAGTTCAGTGCTCTTCAACAAGAATTCCCCCACGTGATCACCAAGGTCCAAGGTACGGGCCTGTTGTGCAGTGCAGAACTTGAGCCGACCCAATTCCCTGTGGTTGGAATGGAAGCCGTTGAACCGTGGTGCCGTCGTCGTGGTCTGGGCGTTATCCACGGTGGTCAAAACGCCTTGCGCTTTACACCCCACTTCAACATCACATCAGAGGAAATTGATTTGATCGTCAACATTGTGCGGGAATCTCTCATCGCCTTTGGGGCCTAAGACAGACTCGTTACGATGTCTTCGCGCTTGAATTGACGGGCAGCGTAATATGCGGCTGCAAGAGCGTAGAACGTTGAGGACAACAACCAAACGAGCACGTGCGTGTAAACAATACGGTTCATCAGCAATTCACGCAAAGCGAGCAGCACGTTCACAACGGGAATAGCGAACCAAAATGTCTCTATTCCATCGAGGTTGATCACTTGGGTGAACAATGCTGGAAAGAGGATGATTAAGACCGCCGGACCGAGAATGGAACCGGCTTCCTTAACGCTGTGCGATCGCATTGCGAGGGCCAGTTCAAACGCCACAACCATCACGGCAAACAGCAGGACAGCAAGGCAGAGGAACATCAGGGCCGTGAAGGAAACACTTGGTGTCGAGATAAAGTCTGAGGAGGCCAAGTATCCTATGGCAAACAAGAGACCGGCTACCTGGAGAAGAACACCGGTGCCCGTGATGGTTGCAACGGCTAACCATTTCCCCATCAACAATTCCATGCGAGAGCATGGCAGGCTCAGGAGTGCTTCAAGGGTGCCTCGTTCCCGTTCACCCGCCGTCATGTCAATGGATGGTTGGATGGCCGAAGAGAAGGTCCAAACGGACAAAACCAGCGGAATAAAAAGCGACAGCGCCATACCTGCTTGCTCGCCTTGTGTCGCTACATCGCTTTGCCCAATGTCTCCATCCCAACGCAACGGGTCCAACGTTTGATTTGCATCAAGCCCCGCTGCGTCTATTCTTCGCACGGTTTCGTTCTGTTCCCATGCACCAAGCGCATCGAAGGTTCGGCTTCGGGCCTCAAGACTTTGTTCAGAGGTCGAGAGGTACAACACGGCGTATTCCAATATTGTCTCGTTCATTTGCAATCTGAGAATTGCATCAACTGAGCCATTTCTGAGCCGTTCTTGGTCGCTTTGAGGAGACGATAACGAATCAATTTGGGGAAGAGGTTCAAACACAAGATTCAACGTAGCATTTTCCAAAAGTCCATTCAGCTCGTCAGGTATTGATTCGGATTGGACCACCACGTCCACTTCGATGGCATCTAGTTCTGCGGCTTCCGAAGCGAGCAAAAGCGGGAACAAAATGAACAGAAGCGGAAACATGAGCAAGGGTATGACAA
>CAXHCG010000152.1:0-4419 GCA_964014905.1 uncultured Candidatus Poseidoniales archaeon
AAAGCGGGGGTACTGGAAGTGCCTCAACAGCCGGGTGGTTTGGACTAACTGGTTCAGGAACTGACAATTCAGGTGTGTTCTACCTCGACAAGAGCGAGTTCTATGATGCCCCGGGTTGCTACACCTTCACGGTTGACATAACCAATACCCTCGGTGATCAAACGGTCTTTACCTCTGAATACAGTTGGGATATTGACCTCTCATCTGGTGATCAGCAAGCTGAACCCGTACAGTCTAAGGGCGACGGCGTTGGCGCAACCTGCTGACACTTGTCTACCGGTCGGATAAAACCCTTCAACATCTCCTCGCTTCCAGAAGAGACGTAAAAGACGCCTTGGTCGCTTAATGCGGACGAGGATGTCCTGGTCTCGTTTGAGGTGCCTGGTGTTGGAGAAATAACCTCACAACGCTCCCCCCCCTCCGAAGGAAAAGCACTGAAATGAACGTACGAGTTTCACGGTGCTCACAGGCTGTTCAAACAGAAACAGGCCTGGATTGAGCTGCGAGGAGAAGGGTCAGTCCTCGGTATCCTGGAGGTCGTAGATCGATGATTCAGCTGGTTCTTCGACTTCTTCGCTTTCTTCCGGTGCGTTGTTGTCCGATTCTTCTTCCGCAGCAGCAACGTCTTCATCGTCATCCGCATCTTCCTCAAGGGCAACGTCCTCTTCAGCATTCATGTCATCGTGGGTGTCGTACGCCTTCTCATGCTTGTTGCGCTGGGAGGCGGCGAACAATGCAAGGGCCACGAAGCCTGCTACCGCCACGATGTAGATGATGAGTGGGGCCTCCTCGACCTCCACGGCGTATTCCCACGTGACCACGGGGGACGTCGCTCCGTCGGCGTCAACCACGAGATCGGCTATGCCGTCCAACGCGCTTGGAAGCAGGGGTTTGCAGGTCAATGCCGCCTCACCGGCTCTGTAAGCGTACCACGTGAACGGGACGTCTTTTGACTCACCCGAGGTGAGGCTAACAACCAGTTGGGTGGTGTCTGCAATGTCGTCGCCCTCGTAGCACCAAATGCTGATGCTCGTGGCGTCCGCCACCCCCGTGTTTTCAACGGTGATCATCCCAGAAACGCTTCTGTTCGCCACCGCAACGGAAGCTTCGGGAGCCACGGTTGTGACGTGAATGTATGGGAGGTCGAGTTCAATGCTGCCCGACGATGTAGCAGGTGCGTCAATGGTCTTTGAGAACACACCCCAACTGCTCGAAATCGAGAGGGTAATGGAGGCGTCTTCTTGATGCTCAACGCCGTTTCCGTCCATCCATGCAACGATTCGCTTGTGCTCGTTGGTAGCGCCTTCATCCACGAGGACAATGTCACCGTTTTCATCGGTCAAATCGTTCCAGTCAGCCGCCCCCCAACCCATGTCGTAAATGTCGAGGCTCCCGCGGGGGATGTTCGTGCTCAAGGTTCGCTCCGTCAAGAGGCGAATCCAGGCATCGGTGGTGCCTCCTGTCCCCTGGCTGTTGGTGTAGACGATGGTCGCCTCATCGTGAAGCACAATGTCCTCATCGCTTCTCGATCCGGTGATCATGCTGTCAGTGACCGAGACCGATGCGGTGGTGGCCGCATCAATGGGTGCGCTCCCCACCAGTTCGGCGTTGTTGAATTGGCAGATTCCCTCGCAGTGGATGTTTGCGCCCAAAACCGTGCTGCTTGTCACGGTTAAGTCCCCGTGAGCATGGATGTCAAATCCAGATTGGAACCAGTACAGCGGGGCATCGGACGCCGTGATGTCTTGAGCCAACAACGTCTCCGTGTTGCCTCCGCCATAGATGGCCTTCGCCCAGAGAACATAGGTCGGTGTGAAGTAATACGGGTCGAAGGAGACGACCAGATCGGTCCCATTGAGCGGGGCGTCAAACTGAACGGTGTCCAACCCCGAAGCGTTTACGGTCTCATCGCCAAGGCTTACGTTCATCTTGGAGTTTGCATCGATCACGTGGTCAAATTTGAGTTGGAGCACACCTTCATCGGCCAAGTCACCAAAATTGAGCGTGAGCGTTGCAAACATGCTGTTGACCATGAGTCCTGCATTGAGATCATCGCTGAGTAGAGCGCCGTTGGTCACGACCAACTGGCCTCCACTTTCCACGGTGATGGATGAACCGGTGGCCATGCTGATGTTGGCGCTGACCGTCAGAACAGCCCCATCAGCCACAACGACGTGACCCTCCATACCACCGTCTTCCGTCCACGTTTCGGACTCGGTAATGGTCATCGAATCACCCCCGGTTGGTGGCTGAGCAGCTGCAAATGGCATGCCAAGCATCAACAGGACGAGGAGCACAGCGGTGAATTGGTTGGAGGTTCGCATGGTTGTGTTAAAAATTCGTGGTGGATAAGGCTTCTTCCATGATACCCGCACAAACGGCGACCACGAAGGGCTTATTCATCGTCGGAGGCCACGCTGAGGTATGGACAAAGCAACGGTGGTCGTGGTTGGAAGTGGGGGCCGTGAACACGCCCTTTGCCTGTCGCTTGATTCCTCACCTCAGGTCGGTTCCATTCACTGCGTTCCGGGGAACGCTGGCACGGCACGAATGGCGACCAACCACGCGAACGACATGACAACGCCGTCGTTGGTTGCGTTGTTTCAAGACCTCGATGCGGACCTTGTGGTGGTGGGACCCGAAGCGCCGTTGTGTGCGGGGCTGGCCGATGCCTGTGCCGAACACGGGCTTGCATGCTTTGGACCGGTGGCAGCCCTGGCCCACTTAGAGGGTTCCAAACTCCACGCCAAGCAAACGATGCACGCCGCTGGAGTGCCAACGGCAGCCTACCAGCGCCTTGATGCAGTGAGCGATGTCGAGGCTGCATTGGACGCCTATGCCGGCCACCCGTGGGTCGTCAAGCGGGACGTTCTGGCCGGTGGAAAAGGCGTTGTTGTGACCGAAGACCGGCATGAAGCGAAGCGATTCATTGAATCCTCAATCCAAACCGACGGGTTCGTTCTCCTCGAAGCCTTCCTTCCCGGTGAAGAGGCCAGCATGTTGGTCATCATGGACGGCACTGCATACAGGGCGCTTCCCGCCAGTCAAGACCACAAGCGTGCTTACGACGGTGACAAAGGGCCAAACACGGGCGGAATGGGTGCCTATTGCCCTGCTCCGGTCGTCTCCCCATCCGTGCACAAAAAAATTATTTCGCGAATAGTGGCACCAATGCACCAACACTTGTCATCGCTTGCCATCCCCTATCGCGGTGTGTTGTTCATCGGCCTCATGATCGATCAACAGGACGATCCGTACGTGGTGGAATTCAACGTCCGATTTGGGGACCCTGAATGTCAAGTCACCCTTCCACTCATTGAAACCGACATGTATGCCTTGCTGCACGGGGCTGCCACCGAAACGTTGGACGGCGTTGAACTTCATCTCCGTGATGGGTCGGCGGTTACCGTCGTCCTCGCGTCTGAAGGCTACCCCGCCTCGCCTCAGAAAGGACGAATCATTCGTGGCTTGGCCGATGTTGTTGACGGGTCGAACTACGGGACTGCTTGGGTGAATTTTGCAGGTGTATCAACCGACGATGCGGGAGATTTTATCGCTACAGGGGGCCGTGTGCTCTCGTGCACAGCCCTGGGAAACGACGTCAAAGCAACCCAACAATTAGCCTATGAGTTGCTCGCTAATATTGACCTTGAGGGTGGACATTTCCGCACGGACATCGCTCATCGAGCCGTGCGATAATTTCAGCATTTTTTACCGTAATTTTCATCATAAGCAAAAGGGCGACTGAGAGACAGCGAACTCCATGGTAACCCATCATCTCTAAAAGGGGGTCAGAAGTGGCCAACGACGCCAGCCTTGAGGCTGGACATAAAATGAGGGATACATATGGAAGAACAAATGGATACGAAGGCGAGTCAGCCAAGTGCCACAATGGGGTTGCTGCTTGCGCCTCTGGCCGTGCTGCTCGCTCTTGCAACCACACGAGTCGTGGGCATTGAATACGACTTAACGTTGAACAACATGATGCCGATGCTTGTCGTCGCCGTCGCTAGCATGCTGGCCTTGGTGCCACGCATCGTTCAGGAATCTCAGCCCGGCCTATCCACCTCCACCGTTTCCCTCGGCGTGTTGGTGTTGGGACTTGTCGGCGCTGAATTGCTGTACATGTTTGCGGACGTTGACGCCCTTGCTGCGTTGATGTTTGCGGTCCTTGTCATCTTCGGGTCGAATTTCGACCTGCGTGGACGGCACGAATGGAGAACAGCCATGACCTTCTCGGCGATTGGGTTCTGGCTGGCTATCTCAGCAGCAGGAGATGCATACGCAGCCCTCCCTTCCACCTACACGATGGAAAGCGGCCAGCTCGTTTCCACGATGAACCTTGAACGCCAAGCCACCGCATACGTCTTCTTCTGTCTCTTATACACATCTGACGCTGCCGACGAAGGTTCGAGTGTA
>CAXHCG010000153.1:0-4410 GCA_964014905.1 uncultured Candidatus Poseidoniales archaeon
AACTCGTCCAATTTTAGGAAGGTTTGGAGGTCGTCAGCGGTTGGTTCAGCGAGTTTGAGTTGAACATAACCAGCGAACCATCCAGCGGCCAAGGCCGGATTCAACGATGTAATCGGGGATGCAAGGGCCGCCGTCAGGATGGCCAATGGATGACCCCGAGCAATCAGGCAAGCCAAGGCTGCAAAGAGCGCATTTGACGCTGTCCAGACGGTGAAAAACGTCACCCAATCAATGTCTCGGCTGGTGGAGAAGACCGCCGCAAGCACACCGATCATCACCAGGGGGAACGCCCAAGGAAGGAACCTTCGGACAAGGGAGGGTGAAGGGAGCGAATCGAGTGATTCTGAATCTATAGAGCCTCCACCTGCTGACAATTTTTCCGAAACACCTTGAAGATGACCCGCACCAAGGACAGCCAGAACACGTCGCTCGTGGCCGAGCCGTGTGAGTTTTGAAGCGATGAACGAATCACGTTCATCGATGAGCACCTCTCCAGCTCCCGGAGAGAATCCCTTCAGTTCTTCCATCATGGATGAAAGGAGGTCGCTGTCTTGGAGAAGTTCGTTGACATCGATCTCCTCGGTATCCTCCTCGTCTTCGTCACCAAGAAGCGACGTCAACAGCCTCCATTTTTCTCGGAACCGCATTCGCCTCCAAGCCCTACGCAGGGTGGTCTGAATGTCGCGATCGACCAGTTCGACCTCACATCCAACTTCGTTGGCTGCTTCGACCGCTGCGAGCAATTCTGCTCCGGGTTGTTGACCTTCGTTGATGCCGAGCTTGCGCTGTTCGGCAGAGAGCATGGATTGCATGAGCACCATGGGGGCTTTGCCTTCTTTGATCACCTTGAGCAATCCCTCTTTGTCAAGGCGGCGGTCGCTCACGAGGGCATCGTACCTGCTTTTGCACAACTCTACGGCCACGATCTCGGGCTGATACTCTGCGATTTGTTGGCGCACTGCTTCCACCGAAGCAGTGGCTATGTGTGCTGTTCCAAGCAGACGAAGGTTGCCGTGAACGTCAATCGTTGGTGCCTCAGACATCAAGTCACCTTCCCCATTCGGCGAGCCTGCACGTGCTGGTGGACTCAGAACGAAATCTGGACGTTTTCGCGGGCAATGCCTTCAACGGACCAGAGTTCTCTTCGAACGCAGCCTTTTACGCCAGCGACAATGTTGGATGGAATCATCTGAATGGCCTTGTTGAAGTTCGTTGAGGCAGCGTTGTAAAACTCGCGGCGATCGGCGATTTGATTCTCCAAGGTCACAAGTTGATTCTGGAGGTTCAGAAAGTTCGTGTTCGCCTTGAGGTCAGGGTACTGCTCCGCGACCATGTTGATTCGGGGAAGCATGCCAGCGAGCATGCCTTCTGCGGCAGCGACACCTGCAACGTCACCTTGAGCAAGGCAGCCTGCAGCGGTTTGGCGGGCGATAGCGAATTGTTCAAAAATTCCTGCCTCGTGTTCTGCATAGCCTTTGACAATGCTCACCATGTTGGGGATCATGTCATAGCGTTGGTTCAGAAGAACATCGATGTTGTTCCACGCATTTTGTGCATTCTCGTCCAAATTGATGAGGCGGTTCCACGTTGAAAAGAACCAAACGAGGAGGATCAAAAAGAAGACAGCGGCTACGGCAATAGCGACAATGGTGGTTGTTTCCATGGTTCTGCCACGGTTATTCACCTAATGAAACCTTTGGGGGGTGTCAACCTTTCATTTCTGGGACAACATCATGAAGGGGTTGCACCACCTTGCAATTGCTTCGGATGACCAAGCAGGTGCACTGGGATGCTCGAATCAATTTTGGTCATCGCGGGCGTCTTCCTTATCGCCTTCATGTTCGCCCCCGTCGGGATGGGTGGAGGCATGCTCTTTGTCCCGCTTTTGCATTACGTGGCTGAGTGGCCCATTGACGGGACCTTGTTGGCTGTCTCGCTGACCCTCACCTGGGCCGTCAGCATTGGAAGTGGGCTACGCCATCGACGGGAAGGGTTTCACAACGATGCGGCCATAAAATCAGCTCTCTATGGGGCTTTGATTGGCGCACTTATTGGCGTTGGCATCGTGAACGCCCTCGGCGATGGATTGGACAGTGTGTTCAAACTGCTGGCCATCATGATGTTGATTTGGGCCCTCACCAAGACATGGAAGAAGGAACAAACAATGGAACCAACAGGCACTGTTCAAGGGGAGGGAAGCACGGTGATGAACCACCTAAAACTCCGTGTTGGTGGAGGCATCGGCGGTGTCATCTCTTCGGTTTTGGGTGTCGGAGCCGGCGTCATTTATGTCCCTGTCCTTCGGCAACAAGCATCGCTTGGCCCGCGCACTTCGGTTGGCTCCAGTTTGGCCATCATGATGGTGGTTGTTCCGGTCGCCATCCTGGCCTTGATGACCACATCACCCAACGGCCTCATGGAGCAGTTGTCAGCGTTGCCCAAGTACGTCTATTCGCTCCCCATCTTGGCATTTTTCGGAGCGACGTTTGGGGCGAAAGTTGGAATCGAGCGCATCAGCAAGGAAAACATCATGCGACTTTTCATGGCATTGGTTGCTGTGGTTCTCGTACGCTACGTTGTGGACGTGGCTTCCATCATGGTTTGATGGACTCGATGACCATGGCAATGCCTTGGCCACCGCCGATGCAGGCCGTTGCGACCCCGTACCGTCCACCGCACCGGTGAAGTTCATGCGCCAGTGTCAACACCAGCCGAGTTCCTGTAGCAGCAAGGGGATGGCCAAGTCCGACAGCTCCACCGTTCACGTTCACCTTTTCCACATCGATTTCAAGGTCGTTGATGCACGCAACGGCCTGGCCTGCAAACGCTTCGTTGATCTCCCAACGGTCGATATCAGCCACCGACAATCCGGCTCGCTCAAGGGCTTGCCGAGACGAGGGAACCGGACCGTAGGCCATGATGGCGGGTTCAAGACCAACGATGCCCCATGAAACGATTCGAGCCAGTGGCGCATCGCCATCGGTCTTTGCTTGAGCAGCCGATTTGATGACGACGGCAGCCGCACCGTCAACAACACCGGATGCATTTCCAGCGGTCACAAAGGATTCAGGACCAAAGGCGGTTGGAAGACCAGAGAGCGATTCCTGGGTGGTTCCCCGAACCACATGGTCCTCGTCTTTGTGGGTCAGCACCGTTTCGCCGCGCCGAGATTTGATGGTTACGGGAACGATTTCCTGCTCGAACACGCCCGTGTCAATGGAGGTGGTCGTGCGAGCATGTGAAAGCGCCGCAAAAGCATCGATTTCCTCCCTTGAGACACCTTTCCTTCGACACAACTCGTCAGATGTTTGAGCCATGAAAAGACCGCAGGTCATGTCCTGAAGGTTGGTCATCATGTAATCCTCAACCTTGGGGGCACGTCCAAGCCTCCACCCGTCGCGAGCACCCCGAAGAATGTGGGGGGCTTGTGAGAGGTTTTCCATGCCACCTGAAACCACGGTGTTAGCTTCACCAAGTTTGATCATTTGGGCACCGGATACAATGGATTGAATCCCTGACCCGCAAATGCGGGACAGCGTTAGCATTGGGACTTCCTGAGGAATCCCCGCCTTGAGACCAGCGTGGCGTGCCCCGTAGATGGACTGTGAGCATGTCTGCAAGGCATACCCCATGACGACGTGGTCAACGGATTCTGGCGAGGTCCCGGTCTTGTCAAGCGCACCTTGGATGGCAACGGCTCCCAATTCCTGGGCGCTAACGGTCTTCAAGGCTCCACCGGCTTTGCCGTCTCCTCGCTTTCCCCCAACCCATTCGCAAAACGGTGTTCGAGCACCGCCAACAATAACCACGTCTTCGCTCATGATGGCGGCGAATCAAACGAGGGGTATGAACATCACCATTGAACACTTTCGTTCAAAGGAGGACATCATTCCAGTCCGTTGTTGCTTATCATGAGGGGGATGGCCACCATCAGAGCGCAAATTCCATTGCAAAAGGCGGAGATGCCAGCCCAGATGGCAAACGCCGTACCGTCGTCGCCGACAAGGCTGCCCAGACCGCCATCGGGCGTTCCGCTGGCAAAGGAGGCAACGCCAAGGAGAAATTGAGCACCAAGGGTGCCAATGCCGAGCCAAACCCCACGCTTCTCATAGCGAGTCAGAAAAACGCCAGCCGTGACAAAGCCAACCACGCCGACAAGGCTCGAGAGTCCGTCCAATGCTTTGGCAACAGCTGGGTAGTCGATGGTTTCGCCCGTCACTGGGTCGACGGGTTCCATGAAGAGGCCAACCAATCCAAGCGCCGACAAAAGGCCCCAAAGAATGAGAATAATGCCCATCACTTTCGCAGCACCCGATGGAGGTTGGAGATAGATGTATTGACCCGTCGGCATTTCGGTTGTTCCGGTCAACATCGTACCTTGGTTCATTGGTGCAAAACCGGTGGAAATGC
>CAXHCG010000154.1:0-4277 GCA_964014905.1 uncultured Candidatus Poseidoniales archaeon
TACACTCGAACCTTCGTCGGCAGCGTCAGATGTGTATAAGAGACAGATGGTTGACTCCTCAATTTGCAATCCGACGTGTTGAGCCAGTTCAAAAAGAATTTCGTGGCCAAGAGCATCTTTTGTGTCTGGGACCTGCTTTATGTCAACCCGAGCGGAGGAAACCTTGGCCGCGAGGAGTGCAAAGGAAAGCATGGAGGCGTCCGGTGGTATGATGGTTGAAGAACCGTTAACGGTCGGAGTCCACGACGTGAGTTCCCCTTTGTGCATGGAGGAAGACGCCCCTGTTTGTTCACAAAGATGCTTGGTCAGTTCACTGTGCCGCAAGGAAACGCCAGTGCCGTGGTCTTGAATGCTGACGGGAGCCGGGAGAGCACAGGCTGCAAGGCAAAGCGCAGTGGTTGGTTGGCTTGATGATGAAATGTCCAATGAGAGCGATGCAGGTGGCGCCCATGGTCCTTCAATTCGAAGGGGAAGGTTCTGTTCGTCTTCGGCACGAACGACCTTGACCCCGAGTTGTTGAAGAGCACCAACCATCACGTCGTGATTCCGAGAGCGCAACGAAGCATCACCGTCAACCGTGATGGTGGCGTCGAAACGTGCACAGAGAGCCATTAAAATGCGGAGGGCAGTGCCTGAATTACCCGCATCCAGAACACCGGCAGGGGGTTGTAAACCGTGCACTCCAACGCCTTCCACGCACCACGATTCAGTTCCTGCAGGGGGTCGTCCTTGATGGCTTTCTTCACCCACCAACGGGTCCCCGTGCTGGTCAAGGTCAGTGATTCGAACCCCAAATTGACTCAAGCAACGGCGCATGGAGAGAACATCGAGACCAGCTTGTGCAAGGTTGTGAATCACCACTTTTTGGTCGGATTGAGCGGCCAGTGCCAGCCAACGGATGGCATGGCTTTTGGATGGAGGAAGCCTCCAATGGATTGTTTCTATAGATTTTTTCGGGCGCACTTTGAGGACGGTAATCGAGTCCGAAGGATGATCGTTTATCGGAGTGGGACGTTCTGTTGCCCACGCCCTGTTCATGACCCTGCCTCTTCTCACCTAGACATGAACCCTTGTAATACAGATTCAAGAACCGGTAAGCATTGACCCAACCATGCGCCTCGTGGACCGACGTGAACGTCCACTCCACGACCTCCGCATATCCATCACTGACCGTTGCAACTTCAGGTGCACCTACTGCATGCCTCGCGAGCATTTTGGACCCGAACATGACTTTCTTCATCGCGACTCCCTTCTGACGTATGAAGAGATCACGACGGTCGTGCGAGCTTTGCTTCCAACCGGCCTGAGAAAGGTCCGGCTTACCGGCGGCGAGCCGCTGCTACGCAGGGACATCACCGCCCTGATTGGTCTCATTCGAGAGGCTGGCCCGAATTTGGACATCGCCCTTACCACCAACGGATCCCTCCTGAAAAGGCACGCTGTTAACCTTCGTGATGCGGGCTTGAACCGAGTCACGGTGAGCCTGGACGCCATGGACACGCACGTGTTTCAATCCATGGCAGATACCCAGCAGCACTCCGCCGACGATGTGATGGAGGGCATCGAGCATGCACTCGCGGCGGGATTGGGCGTAAAAGTGAACACCGTGGTTCAAAAGAACGTGAATGAAGAACAGATACCAAAGTTAGCAGATGCTTGCATTCAACGAGGCATCCCCCTTCGGTTCATCGAATACATGGACGTTGGAAACACCAACGCTTGGGTCTTTGACGAAGTCGTTTCTGGCAAAGACATCCGGGGCATTCTGGAACAACACTACGGTCCTCTGCTGCCTGAAAAACCAAAGCACAAAGGCGAAGTCGCACGACGGTACACGACGATAAATGGCGATGAATTCGGTTTCATAGAATCCGTCACAAATCCGTTCTGTGGAGATTGCACTCGCGCCAGGCTGTCCGCCCACGGCTCGCTGTACACCTGCCTGTTTTCCTCGAAAGGGCATGATCTCAAGGGCATGTTGCGGATGGAAGCAAACCAAGCAGCAATTGGCCTCGCCATCCGCAGCATATGGCTACGAAGGGACGACCGATATTCAATGGACAGAGCGACCACTGAGAAGAACTTGGAAAAGGTCGAAATGTCCTTTATCGGCGGTTGACATCACGCCATAGCAGGAAGTGAAACATCCACAATGAGCGCGCTTGAGGTCTGGTCAACGAGGCGGAAACGCCAGGTTCCATCGTCGGCTCCAATGGTTTCAGAATCAATGACAAAGTAATCACCCTGTGTCACGGAATACCCTGCGTCGCGGTCGTGGAAGGAGACGTTGGTTCCAATGACGCCGTACACATCAGGATCCGAGACCTGACCTCGTATCGGAAGCGATTCGGTCGTGTTGGCGGGCAGGAGATCAAACTGCAAACGGGCTGGGTCGATGGATTGGTCAAGGCTCGTAATTCGCACAACATGGAAGCCATTGTCCAGTGCGCGAACGCTGACCGTGGCCTGTGGGGCAGATTTTTCCACGGTGGTCAATGCACCCTGCATCAACACGAAAACCATGCTGGAAAGCATCACGGTGATGGCGAGCAGTAAAACCGTCGCAATTACGGGGCTGACCGCTTCTTCGTCTCGTCGAATGGACCCTCCCATGCAACACACGAGGCCGTCAAATCACTTGAACGCACCGATGAACGAGGCGATGTATGCCCTAAATTTGCGTCAAGCAAATGGCGCTCAATGCTCATGCATGGCGATCTTTGACGATGTTGGTGATGAGCAACATCATTTCTTTGGCTTGGCTATCCGGAAAGCGGTTCAATTCAGCCTGAGCCCGCTCAAGATGGGTCCGAACGAGAATCTCGGCGTACTCCATGCTGCTTGAGCGTTCCAGCAGACCCATCAGTTCATCAAAATCTTCGTCTGAAAAAGATTCGATGAGCTCAGAGAGACGTTGCCGGTGTGAACCGTGCGAAAGCGTGAGGGCATGAATGAGCGGCAGGGTCATCTTTCCTTCATAGACGTCAGCACCTCGTGGTTTCCCCATTCGTTCATCGCCCCGGAGGTCAAGGATATCGTCGACGAGTTGGAAGGCAATCCCCAACTCCATTCCAAAGCGCTCGAGTGCTTTTGCTTGCTCCTCGTCAAGCCCGGCAACAAGACCTGCTGCATAGCATCCTGAGGCAAAAGGACCCGCTGTTTTTCCTTTGACGATGGATAAGTAATCCTCAGGTGATGTGGCCAGATTGAGAACGTGGTCGAGTTGATCGTATTCAGAGACAGCGATGTTGGCACAACAACGGGCGATGACCGAGACAATTTGTTCCGAATAGCGGCCTCCGAGCCCAAATCCTTGGACGAACAACCAGTCGCCAGCAATGACGGCTTTCGCTTGCCCTGCTTGAGCGTGAATCGTAGGGATGCCTCGCCGCTGTTGGGCCTCGTCGTTGATGTCGTCGTGCACCAACGTCGCAGTGTGAATCAACTCAAAGGCCAAGGCGAGCGCCATGACGTCGTCCTGCTCGGTGCCCCCGGCAACTTGGTAGGCGAGGAGAAAGAGAATTGGACGAAGGCGTTTTCCTCCAGCATTCAGGACCCTGCCCGCTTCACGTGCGACCTCACCAGCACCCAATTTAACCTCGGATTGAATGAGGTCGTGAAGGGCTTGATTTACCTCTTCACGCATCACCTCGAGGGACGAATTCAGTGTTTCAACATCGCTGCGCACAAGATGGCTAGGAGGGTGGGCTTCTTAACCGGTCGTCCACGCCCTTAACTCGTGAGGGGCGACCTTCACCGAGGTAGAACGATGGAAAACAGTGAGCGTCTCGTGATTCTCACCACACCCTCCCGAAACGATGGAGTGCGCCTCCATGTTGAACGGGCCGTACAAACCCACGGCAAAAATCAAGACCTGCTCCTCAAGCAACTGCCCCACATCGAAACGGCGATTGAAACGCTCAAGGGCGGCACAGGTGACCTGGTGGCCATGAGCGCTTTTGACTGGCAAAAGTACGATGTTCGAGGCTTGAACATCGTCGGACTTCTCTCCCGCAAGGAACCGACATGGGTGTTAGTTTCTGACGATAAACCGGAATACCTTGAGCAAGGAGCGATGGTTCTGTGCGACCATGAGTTGCTGCAAAGGCAGATGAAGCGCATGCGTCCTGACCTGCGATTGGAACGCATGGAAGAAACGATTCAACGACTCAACGCTGAGGCAGCCGTCGCGGAACTGGATGAGGAAGACATCTGGCCGTGGATTGAAGAACAGCGCCTACAGGGTAACTTGCTGTCTCTTATACACATCTGACGCT
>CAXHCG010000155.1:0-4258 GCA_964014905.1 uncultured Candidatus Poseidoniales archaeon
GCAGAAGGTACGTTTGACATCGGAGTGATCACCAACAACTACGGCAACACACCCGTGGACTTCGGCATCGAAGCAACGGTTTACTCGGCAACACCTTCGGATGTGTACTGCGGCACACCGTCCGCCGTTTGTGAGGAAACCTTCGAAGGGGGCAGTGAAGGCTACCGCTACGAAGAGAATCAGCAACCAAAGGGCGCTATTTACAACGAAAACTCGTGTTCAACCAAGATCTTTGACAACAACGCCTACTGGTTTGGACACCCCTGCGATACGGGTACGCTCGGCTACGACGACGCTTGGGCCAACGAGACGCTTACGATTCCTGACATTGACTTGACGAGCATGAGTGGCGATTTCGTTTCCCTCAACTTCGAGTACTATGCAGACACCTTCTACACCATTGACCAAGAAGGCGATGTGGATCCAAGCGACTACGCCTCCATGAGCGTTGATTACAACAAAGACGGTGCCAACTACACCGCACTGGTGTTCGCCCAATGGAACGATTACAACGAGGACGGAACTTGCCGGAGCGACGACAACGGTGATGGCATCGTCAACAGCACGGAATCGATTGACCAGACAGAATTGTCCTTCATCGGTGATCCGTCCAACACCGACGGCAGCGGCAACTACAACGTCTTCTTCAATTCCGATGAACTGGTCAAAACCACCAGCATCGACTTGACTCACTTGTACATCCAAAACCGCTCTTCCCAAGACTCCAGCCAGTGGCGTGCAGAGTGCATGTCCTTGCAAGGTTCAACCGTCGACGTTCATTTCGATTTCCAATCCGATGACGATGGACGCAACGGGATCAACGACGGATTTGCTGGCATTGGCTTCAACAACATCTCGCTGCAGGAATACACCTTCGTTCAAGACGCGGTCTACACCGACTCACGAACCAACGTTGACGCTGAAGAAGCGGCATCCACGATTATCGCAAGCCACGAGTTCTTCTCCGGCGTTTACCGGCTCGACGTGAAGACCGTGTTTGACAACACGACCATGGGCAAGCCTTGGTACAACGACAACGAAATCTCGGAGGCCAACAACATTGAGCGCGTGATCTTCAACGTTGAATCTGTTGACATCTCGATTGGAAAGCCTGACATTCTGGCTTGCCACGACGACCAAACGCTCGAATGTGTTTTGCCCATCGACGGTGCGCTCACCCACTCGTGGGATTTCCAAGCGACCAACGGCGTGCTTGCTGGCGACTACATCTTCTACATGGAAGTCACCGACATGGCCGATGGCAGCCAGGCTCACCTCGTGGATTCAGGTCCAGCCGTGACCCTGCAAAGCCAGCAGAAGACCTCCGTATCGTTTACGCCGTGGAACGGCTGGATGGACGGAGCAACGTACAACATCAGTTTCTACGGCCTTCTTGCCGACGGTTCTCAAACGGGCAATGAACGGTACTTCCACGCCACCTTCGCCGACCAAATCGACGTGGCCATTCTATCGGATACCTCGTCCCGAACCACCGCCATCAAGCAGGATATGGCCATCTTGGGCATGAGCTACACGCAGTATGAGATCAACGACTGGAGCACCTACTTCGACGCAGGTTGGTTCACACACTACGACAAAATCATCCTGCCTTGGCAAGACATCTTGGTGGCCAAAGACACCCAATTCGGTGGCGATGGCTATTACCAGTACCTCGGTGAACCTGCACGACGAACCGTTCTCGAGAACTTCATGTCCGCAGGCGGTACCGTTCAGGCTCACTTGGGACCGCTCGGTAGCCAAATTTACGGTCTCGACCAAGGCTTGGCAGGACGTCTACCGTTCGGGCTGGACGTGCAGAGCCGTGATACGGCCAGCACGCAGGTGACCTACAACACCATGGACCTTGCAGACCCCTACCACCCGGTTATGGACAACATCGATGTCAACGCCTTCCAAGGCTTTGACGCCAACTCCGGCGTAGCCCAGGCCGTGCTCAACACGAAATCGGTGAGCACCAACAACGTCCCCGAGACATGTAACGGCTACATGGAAGACGGCGGTTATTTCCAGCGCCTCATCCGTTCCACGGAAGACATTCAAGACACCGTGTTGGGCGTTTGCAGCTACTTCTCTGGCGGCCTCATCATCTCAACCATCGACGTTGCAACCCACTCCGAGCGAGCTGACAGTTCAACGTTCCCGCTCCTCGGAAACCTCTTGCAGTACCAAGTCAATCCTTACCCCGACGGCTTTGGAACACTTGGCAACGGATTGGACTTGACCATCAACGGCGATGTCCCAACCCTTGATCCCAGCACAGGGAAGTACGCTCTCCGCTACATGAAGAGCGATGCTACGCTGAACTTTGGTTTCACGACCGGTACCAGCGATACCCTCCAAGCCGATTGGATCATCGACGGACCGACGAATTGGGACGGAAGCAGTCTTGCGAGCGGCGTGACCGGCCATTCCACCGAAACCTCACCAAGCATGATGTTCTGCAAAGCCGATCTGGCTTCTCAGACCGGTTGTGCTCAAGGCGAGCAGTGGCACATCACGCTGATGCTGCACGATGACAACGGCCACGCTCGAACCATTGACGTGGTTGTTGAAACCAACGACGTCTATGCGGACGAATTCCGACCCGAAGCCGATGCTGTTGTTGACATCCGACCCGAGTATGAAGACAACGTTGAGCCCATTGGTACCAAGACGGTCTCCAACGTGGAATGGGACGTGAACCGCATCATCCTCCAAGGCGAAGGCGACGACGCCGAGTTGGTGGTTCACTTTGACGCCAGCGAATCCATGGACATGGACGCCCTTGATGGAAACGGCATTGAGACCTACGAATGGAAGGTCCTGTTTGACGCTCCATACGGCGATGATTCGTTCAATCTGGACGGACATACCTTCACTCAGACAGCCGCTAGCGGTGGACAGTGGTCGTACAAATTCCAGAACGTGACCGTTGATTCAACCGGCACGACCGAGAACCAAATTCGCATTGAACTGGTGGTTTATGACAGTGCGGGTAAGTTCTCTGAGAAGCATCGAATGTACTTCGTCATCGTTCCAGATGGCTTCGGTGATGATGCACCCGAGGTCCAATGGGACAATGCGAATCTGAACGACACCAGGTTTGTTGACGACACCATCACCATCTCCGGTAAGGTCTTGTCCGGTTCAGAAACGGGTGAGGTCTACGTTGAAGCAGCGTTCTTCCAGGACAACCTCAGCGCCTCTGCAGCCACCAAGTACCAGCTCAGCCTCCTTGACTTGTGGGCCAAGAGTGACAACTTGAGCGACGGTGAAACCTTTGAGCTCACGCTTGACATGAGCAGTTTCTACACCAACACATCCACGCGACAATCGGTGTACATCAAGTATTACGAGGGAACCTATCCAAACGAGCGATGGGTCACCATCAAGTGGATTGAACTGGATCTCCCCGCTTGTCAGGGATTGGAAGCCGACCCACAGGCCATTGAGGCCGGTGGCGAGTTCGTCCTTGATGCGAACGGTGATTGTCAGTGGGTCGGTGCTTGGTCGTATGACCCAACCACCGGAGAATGGACGGACAACACACAGTCTTCGTCCGACGGGGATGACGCATCGAGCGGCATTGACCCAATGGTGTACATCGCTGGTGGAGCAATCCTTCTCCTCATCGTTGTTGGCTCGTTGATGTTCATGCGTCGCAACGACGACAAGGACGATGCCTTCGGCGGTATGGAAGGTGCCTTTGGTGCCGACGCTCTCGACCCGACCGAGCAGTACGTTCAACAACTCATCGCTCAGGGCTACCCCGAGGAAACTGCACGAGCCTTTGCCGCCCAATACGTCGGCGGAGGTGCAGCTGCACAACCCGCTGCGGCGGAACCCGCTGCGCAACCTGCTGCTGCAGCACAACCGGCAGCGGGGTACGATCAGGCGGTGTACAACCAGTACTACCAGCAGTTCGTTTCACAAGGCTACGATGCAGCAACGGCTGCGGCTTATGCCCAGCAGTATGCCGTGCAGTATGCGCAATCCCAGCAGTAGACGTGAGCGCCTTCAGCGCCCTCGTTTTCGTTGGTTTTCATCATGAAGGCGGCACGCTGAACCGATTTTAAGCCCCGCGAGCAGGATTGAATGTTTACTGAGACGGCATACTGGCATCAGGATGAGGCACTCCAAGCAGGAGATTTGTTGACCAATGACAACATGTTCGCTCTAGCATGCTCGCTCCTGTTCAGACCGCTGTGCGAACTGTCTCTTATACACATCTGACGCTGCCGACGAAGGTTCGAGTGTA
>CAXHCG010000156.1:0-4216 GCA_964014905.1 uncultured Candidatus Poseidoniales archaeon
TCCAACGAGGCAGAAATCGTTTGGCAGTGGAATGCTTGGGACCACCTCATACAGGACCATGACGAATCCAAAGACAATTACGGTGAGGTTGCACAAAACCCCGGTCGCCTCGACATCAATTTTGTCGGCGCCACCGGCAACGCAGCTGGACGGGCCGATTGGATGCATTGCAACGGCATTGATTACAACGCTGACCTCGACCAAATCGCCCTTTCGTGTCGAAGCATGAACGAAGTCTACATCATCGACCACAGCACAACGACAGAGGAAGCAGCGGGCCGCAGCGGCGGCAATGCTGGAAAGGGTGGTGACATCCTTTACCGCTGGGGGAACCCCCAGGTGTACAGAAATGGACTTTCCAGCGATCAACAATTGTTTGCTCAACACGATGTTCAATGGATTGGAGCTGGACACCCTGATGAAGGTAAATTGATGGTGTTCAACAACGGAAATGGGCGTTATCCCGCCTACTCCTCGGTGGACATCATCGAACCACCCGTTGACAACGGAACGTATGTCATTGAATCCAACGGAACCTTTGGACCTGCAGAGCCGTTGTGGTCATGGAACAACGAGGAGGCCATGTATTCTGCGTTTATTTCGGGATCACAGGCCCTCGAAAACGGCAATGTTTTGGTCACTCACGGAACACAAGGAACGCTGTACGAAGTCAACAGGGAAGGAGAGATCGTTTGGGAATACATCGCACCGATTGGTGCGGATGGACCCTACACTCAAGGTGACCCGCTCCCCGACGGGAACCGAGCAGGCACCACGGCCAACACGGTCTTCAAAGCCACCAGCTATTCCAGAGAATTTATCCATTCACTCGGTCAAACCTTCACGGTGGGAGATTACCTTGAGAATTGGTCCGATGCATGCCCGACAGAAGACGCGTGGGGGTGGGACCGAGACGGTGATGGTTGCATCGACGATAGCGACAGTGACGGGGTTCTGGACCCGAGTGATGTTTGCCCTTCTGGAAGTGATTTTATCGACGAGGACGAGGACGGTAAGCCAGATGCCTGTGACGACCTCGTTGACAACGATGCAGACGGTGTAGCGAACCAAGACGATGCTTGCGAGGGTCACGACGATTCAGTGGATGCTGACCAAGACGGTGTGCCCGAGCCATGCGATGAGTTGGTAGATAGCGACGATGACGGAACAAGCGACGACCTTGACCGTTGTCCAAATCATGACGATGAGATGGACGGTGACTTCGATGGGATACCGGATGGTTGCGATGCCCTCCTCGACACCGACGGTGATGGAGTGAGCGATGACAACGATGTCTGTGCCGGAGGCGATGATGGAATGGACGCTGACCAAGACGGCGTACCCGACCGTTGTGACACAACACCGACTGGCGTTCAAGAAAACGAAACCCAACCCGACGCAACTCCAAAGGAACCGAGCGCCCCCGACACGGAACACGGGGGGGATAGCATGCAGAGGTTGACGCGACAGAACGTCTCGCTCTCCTTCGTGGGAGGAGTGTTACTTTTGGCTGGCATAACGTGGTGGCTGCGAACGTCCAAAAGATGACACTACGCTCCAGTTTTTTTCGTATGTACGAAATTAGCCCCCCTTTCTTACAAGAGATTAAGTAGGCGTAGGACCCTCGGTGAAACGAGGAAACCCCATGCCCCACGTTGTCACATCAGCATGCATAGACCACAAGTACCAGGAATGCGTTCACGTCTGCCCTGTTGAAGCCTTCAGGGAGGCTGAAACCTACCTCGTCATCGACCCTGACGAATGCATTGATTGTGGGGCGTGTGCGCCTGAGTGTCCCGTGGACGCTATTTTCTCCGACGCAGAAATTCCGGATGAAGAAGAATCGTGGATTGACCGCAATGCGAATGAATCGATTGATGCGGAAATCGCTGAAGGCGATTCTCCGATCTTGGCCGATTGAGCCTCACATGGCATGGAACCAACCGTCATAAGGGAGGCCGACCACCCGTTGGCGTGAGCACCATGAAAACCGACTTTTCACAACTCCGTATGGGCAGTGACCTCCTGAAGCGAGGATTCGCTCGAATGCAACAAGGGGGCGTCATCATGGACGTCGTAAACCCAGAACAAGCCGCTGTCGCTGAAGACGCTGGTGCGGTTGCTGTGATGGCACTCGAGCGTGTGCCTGCTGACATCCGGAAGGCTGGCGGCGTGGCACGGATGAGCCATCCCGACATGATACAGGGCATTCTCGACTGCACCTCCATCCCGGTCATGGCAAAATCCAGAATCGGACACGATGGAGAGGCCCGAATCCTTGAGGCAATGGGCGTTGACATGGTTGACGAAAGCGAAGTCTTGACCCCAGCCGACCCGTACTTCCACATCAACAAGCACGAATATGGAATTCCCTTTGTCTGCGGCGCAACTGGCCTTGGCGAAGCTGCCCGTCGAATTTGGGAAGGGTGTGCAATGATTCGCACCAAGGGCGAGGCCGGAACTGGAAACGTGGTTGCTGCGGTGACCCACGCTCGCCTTATCGACCAAGAAATACAACAGATTCAATCACTTGACGACCACGGGCTTGACCTGGCGACAGAGAAAATTATGGAGCGGTACAGCGTACTTGCATCCCACTCAGACCTACCCGGAACCCACCTGATGACGCCATTCGGAGCGATTGGCGAAGACATGCACGCCGGCATTCGAGGCGTTCTCGACGATGTGCACCGGCTGGGGCGACTTCCAGTCGTCACCTTTTCTGCAGGCGGCATCGCAACGCCTGCTGACGCATCACTGATGATGCGAATGGGCATGGACGGTATTTTCGTTGGCTCTGGAATTTTCAAGTCCAGCGACCCGCCAACCATGGCCGACGCCATCGTGATGGCAACCGCTCACTACGATGAACCGAGCAAGGTTGCAGAAGCCATGGCCATGATGGAAGGCATCCCCATGAAAGGCGACGAACTTGAGACGTTGGAAGTCCGCATGGACCAGCGCGGATGGTAAACAGATCAGTTCAACGGGTCGCTGACACCCTCTTCCCCGAGGGTCCACTTCAGGGTCTTAACAACCCCTTCGAGTGCTTTGTGGTTTCGGGCCGCCTCTTTCATGCCGGCCTTGTCCTTCTCTTCCTTGCATGCGTCGTACCATTCTTTCCACTGATGCATTTTTTCAGTCGCTTGCTCAAGCATTTCCTCAATTTCAGCCCACGTGCGCTCGTAGGTTCGGTTCGGGATGGATGACATGGTATCGGGTGTTACGCCGGCACCGACACTTCATAGATGCTTTCCCTAGCCGTCTAGGTGGTTTGGAATTTTTTGGTTGACGTATTCCTTACCGGGTTCGAGGATTGCACCGTCCCCAACCACGCAATGATCCAATGATGTTCCTTCAGGCACGACAACCCCGACACCAACCACCGAACGGTGAACCAAAGCCCCCGATTCAACCGTGCAGGCGTCCATCAGAAGTGAATCGGCAACGGTGGAGTCAACTCCTGTGAAACACCCATGCCCAATCACTGAACGAAGAATTTCACCTTCGATACGAGCATTGCTCGCCTGGAGCACGTCATTGGCTACAGCGTAGGTGCTTGGATAGGTAAAAGGCAATTCAGCATAGCGTTCCATGAGCGTGGATTGAGCCCGTAGGAGCTCAAACGGTTGACCGACATCAAACCATACGCCATCGATGGTTTTTGCATACATTGGCCAACCCAACTCCAGCAATTTCGGAAAGAGTTGTTTGCTGAAATCAAACTTCTCACCGTGCGGAATGTGATCAAACACTTCTGGCTCAAGAATATACAGCCCAGCGTTGATGACGTTACTGAATGCTTCCTCTGGTTTGGGTTTTTCCAAAAAACGCCGAATAAATCCTTCTCGACGTTCGCCATCGACGTTCCCATCCGGGGTTGCCGCCAACCCTACGATGCCAAATTCCGAAGGATTGTCAACTTCCCAAAGCGCCATTGTGACTTTTGCACCATGTTGGCGATGGGCTTGGACAAGGGATGAGATATCAAAGGAAGCGACGGCGTCCCCTGAACCAACCACGCACGTCGTAGAGACGAGTTCCCTCAACAAACCAACGCTACCCGCGGTACCCATTGGCGTTGCTTCCTGATTGATTCGAGCATTGATGGAAGGTCCATCGAGAACCGGGTCAGACCACGAATCAACGTGCGATTGGAGTTGTTTTCCACCTGTCTCTTATACACATCTCCGAGCCCACGAGACCGCTGATAATC
>CAXHCG010000157.1:0-4195 GCA_964014905.1 uncultured Candidatus Poseidoniales archaeon
CCTGTTTCGGCCCAGGGTTGTAACGCTTGGAATTCGTTCACCGCTGAGATGATGGTGGATTGTCCATCAAAATTCGGGTAAACGCGCAAATGGAGGTCTATGGGCACGCAACTGCTGTCCTGTCCTGAGAGGTTGCTTGCTGGGTCGTCCCATTGCGCCGTCAAGTCGTTTTCAATGATGTCTCCGGCAATGGAATCGCATTGCACGGAGACGCCTCCGTCTTCTTCCGATGTGATGGTGACGTCAATGGAGCCGATGGCGTAGCCTTCAGGAACATCAATGTCTGACAGTTCAAACAAGACGTTCCTTGTTTCATCGTCTTGCAGTGTCTCCACGGCTTGCAAAGATTGATTTTGAATCTCAAACGTGACGTTCCATTCTGGCGTGTTCGATGTGAATTCCGCTGTTGTTCTGAGGTCGCCAACAAAATCACCGACGGTCATCACCAGCAACAACAACGTGAGGCTGTACGCAACAAGCGTAGGAACGCGCGACTCCTTTGTCACCAAAATGCTCCGAATTTCACGTTCTTCTCCCATTCCTTAAGCCCCCATAACGCCCAATCCCGTGAAGAGTATTGTGACAACGAAAATAAATGCCGTTATGCATCCAAAAGTAAGGTTAAATGCTTTGAAATCGAATTCTTTTTCATCGCTACCGTCTTCAATAAAATCGGGAACGATTCCCTGTATGGAAGCTGACCCTTCTATGAGGCTGCTAACGATTTTTTCTTCCCATCCTATGAAAACACCAACAACAATGGCCAACGCTGCAGATGAAATCATGTCGGGTATTGGAAGGAAGGATTGAATCAATTCGAGAATGGTTGATGACACGATCAACAGCATGAGGATGACAATTATTCGAATCAACCAGCGATTTTCATCTCGCTTGGTATCCACGATGTCATAATGCAGCAGGATGAACATAAACAGAATTGGAGTGTAGAGGTAGACGAGGGCTTCTGAGGTGAAATCATACCATATTGAATAAGCAGCGGGGAATTCTTGGCACGACGTTTCATAGCAGCTTCGAACGATGTCCAGCACGGCGTAATCGGCTATACCTGCAATGAATCCAATGATGAAAACAACGAACGTAAGGGCCCCAAAGGGTGAAATTCCAAGTTTATACGAGCGCCAAGCCTCCCCAGCGCACAGAACCAGTATGGCACCCGTTCCAAGGGTTAGGCGCATGTTCACACCACCCCAGGTAGCGAGGGAGGGGTTTAGTCCGGTTACAATTGTCTGCCGCTGGAAAAAATAATCGTTGAGGGTGAGCACTTGAGACAGCCAATACGTCATTGTTTCACCATGAATTCCGATCAACAGAAGTCCAGCGACCACTGAAATCTTTCTCAATCTGAAATCATTATCACGAACCTCGGTCGTGATAAATCGAAGGTACATTGCTACCAAGATGAGATAACCCGGAATGTGGAGGAAATTTTCGAGATTGATGTGATTGAAATCGGTCAAAAGATGGAACGTTGTGAAGAACACCGTTCCAGCACATGCGAAACCGATAAGGAACCACACATCCCACCTTTTGTCAAGGATTCTGAACGGGAAAAAGAATGGAAGAAGCGCCATCAAAACGATGGCGGCTGAGAGAAGGAGGCTCTTGGCTGTGAAGGCAAATGTTCCCGAAACTTTGTTGAGGTCGAGCGATGAAAATTCCGATTGAACTCCATATCTAAATTCCAAAACCGCCGTCATAACATAACTCAGTCCAAGGAAGATGAGAATCCAACCGAGCATGCATCCTGCTATGCGGTTACTGGAGGATTCGGTCTTGCTCCGACCGATTATTGACAACGTCGCGATGCCCAGAACAAGGTCAACCACCGCAGCGATGGGCACCATGGACTGAATCTCGACCATGAAACCACACTCGGCGTACTCACGATAGAGGTTCCGTCTGCGATACATGTGCAATTTCCATTTTGTTTGCTTGAACAAAAAGCACGACTTGAAGAACTGTTGACCGTTGGGAGAAAACGGAGACTCGATCATGTCAAGCGGTCAAGATGGATGGATAGAGGTAAAAGGGGCACGAACCCACAACCTCAAGGACATCTCCGTTGACCTACCAAAAGGGAAATTCGTCGTCATTTCGGGCGTTTCCGGGTCCGGAAAATCAAGCCTGGCCTTTGACACGCTGTACGCCGAAGGCCAGCGCCGCTACGTTGAGAGCCTCTCCTCCTATGCTCGGCAGTTTATTGGGCAGATGAAAAAGGCAGACTGCGATTCCATCGAAGGGCTTTCACCCGCCATCTCCATCGATCAAAAACAGGGGAGTCACAACCCACGTTCAACGGTGGCGACGGTTACAGAAATCCAAGATTATCTCCGCTTGTTGTGGGCGAGGATTGGCAAACCACACTGCCCTACGTGCGGAAAAGAGGTCGCACGCAGGACCGTGCAAGAAATCGTTGACGACGTCTTTTGGAAAATGGAAGCACACGGCATCGCTGTGTGGAGCCCTGTGGTCCGGGCACGAAAGGGAACCCATGTCGAACTTTTCCGCCAGCTGGTTGAACAAGGCTACCTCAACGGCCGTGTGAACGGTCACGAAACGTCGTTTGAATCACCGCCGACCCTCGACAAGAACTTTCGACACGACATCGACGTACGCATCGACCGAATGCGGTGCACTCGAGATCGTAAGCAGCGCCTTACGGAGGCGGTTGAATCGGCCCTACGTCTCGGGGGCGGAACCCTTGCAGTCGAGAGCCTTGAGGCCCCCGGCCCAGACGTCAAGCTGAGTAAAAATTCCAATGCGCATACGACACAGCAAGGCCAAACCATCGCTTGGTCTGAGGATTTTGCCTGCCCGGAACACGGAGCCTTCATGCCTGAATTGTCCCCTCGAGTCTTTTCGTTCAACTCCCCTCTTGGCGCCTGCAATGCATGCCAGGGCCTTGGTGTTCAACGGCAGTTCAACATCGACCTCATCGTGGACGGCAACATGAGCGTCTCCAACGGGTGCGTGATTCCATGGCGTCAATCCATGTCCCCTTCTTGGTACCGCAAACTGCTGGCATGCACGTGCGAACACTACAACATCTCCACAACCCTCCCCTTTGAGATGCTTGATGAAGACGAGAAAGACATTTTGTTGCACGGCTCGGGTTCAACCGTTATCCATTACGAATTTACCTCGGAAAACGGCTCTCAATACAAGTACAGCAAACCCTGGGAGGGCATCGTTCCTCGCCTCGAAAAGACGTATGCAGAAACAACGTCCGAGCGAACTCGAAACCGCCTCATTTCCTGCATGACCGACCTTGACTGCCCTGCTTGCACTGGAGAGAAGTTGAACGATGCAGCACGGTACGTGACGGTCGGGGGGATTCGCCTCCCGGAGGTCAGCAAATGTTCGGTTCACGACGCCCTTGGACTGGTACGAGCCTGGGACCCTGAAGGTGAAGGCCCTCCGGCAGAATTCCAAGACCTTCTGGAGCCCCTCGACGCCCGCAGCATGTTCATCGGCACGGAGATCATCAAAGAGATAGAGAACCGCCTAAGTTTTCTCGACAGCGTAGGATTGGACTACCTGACACTGGACAGAAAGGCCACCACCCTTTCTGGAGGGGAAAGCCAGCGCATTCGACTGGCTACGCAGATTGGAAGCCGACTGACCGGCGTGATGTACGTTCTTGACGAACCCTCCATCGGCCTGCATCAACGGGACAACGACCGCCTGCTCAAAACTCTACGAGAACTGAGCGACCTAGGAAACACCCTCCTGGTGGTTGAACACGATGAAGACACGCTTCGCCAGGCGGATTGGTTGTGTGACCTTGGCCCGGGAGCGGGCATTGAAGGGGGCGTCGTGGTCGCGAACGGCCCCCCCGAAGAGGTGATGGCATGCGAAGAATCCATCACGGGCGCTTACCTCAGCGGGCGAAAATCAATTCCATGGCCCGAGAATCGGGCTCGACCGTCAAAACACCACCTCAAAGTAAAGGGCGCCCAACACAACAACCTGCAGAACATCAACGTCTCGTTTCCGATCGGCTGCATGACGGCGGTCACCGGCGTCTCGGGATCTGGGAAATCTTCCTTGGTTTCTGGTATTTTGGCCCCTGCCCTGCAACGGGAGGTGCACCGAGCAGAAACACTCCCTGGTAAACACACCTCCATCGATGGAATTGAACACGTTGACAAAGTCATCATCATCGATCAGTCCC
>CAXHCG010000158.1:0-4144 GCA_964014905.1 uncultured Candidatus Poseidoniales archaeon
GTCAAGGTCGAGCGGGTCATCATCGGCTTTTCCCGAACCTTTTCGGCGAAACGGGAGGGCCATGGACCGTGTAGCGTTCAAATGTTCTTGAATGTGTGCATTTTTTACCTCTAACATCCGCAATAATCGGTCGTTTTGACGGATGGGAGTGTTGAAGAAGCACAGAGGATTGAACCCTCCATGGAAGCCTACGACGAGTTCATTCAGCGAGTTCAAGACATTCACCGCCTTGGTGCCCTCCAAGGCCACCTTGGCTGGGACCAAGAAGTACTCATGCCTTCCAAAGGTGCCTCCTCAAGAGGTGAAATGATGGCATGGCTTGCTGGTAAGCGGCACGAACAACTGACGGACGACCGCATGGGGGAACTGCTTCAAGCGCTTGAAGAAATGGACCTGGATAGCAATCAAACCGCCAACGTGCGGGAGATGCGCCGCTCGTATGACCAAGCCGTCCGGTTGCCCAAGTCCTTCGTCGAGTCTTTCGCACAAGCACGTTCCGAGGCGTTGGTTGCATGGCAATCAGCCCGAGAAGCGTCCGATTTTGAGGCGTTCAAACCCTCGTTGAGCCACCTCGTCAGCATGACAAAAGAAAAAATCGAACTTCTGGGCATCACATCCACCCCCTACGACGTTCTTCTTGATGAATACGAAGTGGGCATGAAGGTTGAGGATTACGATCCGCTGTTTGCGGGACTGCGAGACCGACTTGTCCCCCTCCTCCACGCCATCACTCAGGCGCAAGCAGCCTCTGAGGTGCCGACGCTCCCCGCTGAGATTTCGTTCCCGGTTGAAGCGCAAAAGGTGTTTTGCGAGGAAGTTGCGAAGAACATGGGATTCGATTTTGCAGCAGGACGAATGGACGCTTCAACCCATCCGTTCTCTGCTGGGCTCTGGCCCGGTGACACCCGATTTACCACCCGATTTGATGAAAAGGATCCGTTTTCCTGTTTGTATGCCGTAATGCACGAAACGGGGCATGCCTTGTACGAACAAGGATTGGACCACGACCACCGCTTCACGCCTCGTGGGGCAGCCGTCTCGTTGGGCGTCCATGAATCGCAAAGCCGTTTTTGGGAAAATCAGGTCGGGCGTACACCTGCCTTTTGGAAGGTGGTTCTTCCTTGGTTCCGCTCCTCCTTCCCGGAAGCGCCCGATTGGGACGAGCACACCCTCAACCGGTTAGCGAACCGAGTTGAGAAAGGATTTATCCGGGTTGAGGCAGATGAAGTAACATATAACTTGCACGTGATGCTCCGTTATGAAATAGAAAAGCAACTCTTCAATGGGGAACTCGAAGTGGACGACCTCCCCAAGGCTTGGAACGCCATGTTCAAGTCGTGGTTTGACGTTGACGTGCCAGACGACCGGTTGGGTTGTCTGCAAGACATCCACTGGTCGATGGGTGCGTTTGGTTATTTCCCGACCTACACGCTTGGAAACCTCTACGCAGCGCAACTTCTGGAAGCCATGGCTGTGGACCTTGGAGATCTTGACGCGTTGGTGGCCTCTGGCGATTGGAAACCCATGTTGGATTGGCTGCGACCGCGCATCCATGAACGAGGGAGTCAGGTTTCACCAGCACAGCTCATCGAAGACGCCACGGGTTCGCCTCCAAGTCCAGAACCTTTCCTTCGCTACGTTGAGCGGAAGTATGGGGCACTGTACCACTTGGATTAACGCCATGGCGTCATGACCAAGGCTTCACCGGCAGCCCCCGGTTCAACCAGGATGGTGCCTTTCGGACCGGTTTTTGCGTTTCGTTCAAACACAGGAACTCCGCCAACGACGGTGACTTGAGCCCAACCGACCAGTTCCCTACCGGCAAAGGGGCTCCAACCAACCCGTGTCCACGTGTGTTCATCCACCACGGTGCGAGCGTTGTGCATGTCCACCAACACGACATCACCATCAGCGCCTTCCTCAAGACGGCCTTTACCGACCATGTTGAAGCAATCAGCGACGCTTGATGACATCCAGCGCACCACGTCTTCGATGCTGCACGTGCCTTCCTTCGCATGTGTGAGCATAACGGCGAGTGAGGTTTCAACACCGGGCATGCCGCTCGGAGCAGAAGGGAACCCGAGGGATTTTGCTTCAAGCGTGTGTGGAGCGTGATCGGTTGCAATGCACTGGATGGTACCAGCCTTGAGTTGCTTCCAGAGGGTCTCTCGGTCCTTCACGTAGCGAATAGGGGGATTCATTTTCAGTCGCGTCCCTCGTTCTTCGACATCCGTCTCGTCGTATGTGAGGTGCTGCGGTAGAGTTTCCGTTGTGATGATGGCTCCATCACCGGTCGCTTTGGATGGCATGACGGTGATGCCCTCCAACCAATCCGCTTCAATTCCGCTCGTGAGGTGGAGCACGTGGAGGCGGTGGCCCGTTGCTTGAGCAAGTTCAACCGCCAGTTGGGTCGCGATCAGCGCCGTGATGTCGTCCCGCCACTCGGCGTGAGCCGCCATGTCGGTTCGCCCTTCGATCATGCTGATTCGCTCATCCATGCGTTTCTCATCTTCAGCGTGGACTGCAATCAACCCACCGGTGCCGCTGAAAATGGCTTCAAGGGCATCGCGTTCATTGACCAAAAGCGTCCCCGTCGAGGAACCCATGAAGATTTTGATGCCGCAGATTCCAGGAATCGCAATGGGTGATTCCCGTGTTCCCACGGCGTCTTGCAAATCGCTCACGTTGTCGGGGGTTGCTCCAATGAAGAAACCGTAGTTGTTGACACACTTCTCAGAGGCTGTTTTGAGTTTGGTTTTCATGGCTTCCAACGTGGTGATGGACGGCTTGTTGTTGGGCATGTCCAAGAACGAAGTAATGCCGCCACTCACGGCTGCGGCGGATCCGGAACCCAAGTCCTCCTTCTCTGGTTGACCTGGGTCTCGAAAGTGCACTTGGGGGTCGATCATTCCAGGCATCAAATGAAGACCTGTACCGTCGATAATCAACTCCTCATCCATGGGTTCAAGGCTTCCACCAAGAGCGACGGTGTGGATCAAACCGTCTCGAATTCTGAGGTCGCCAACACCGGTCTCATTCGGCAGTACCATCGTCGCACCATGAATCAACACGTTTCCTTTCATCTCGCTCACTTAATCCAAACCGAGAGGGATTCAGCAAATGAACATAATGTGTTGGATTGGATGGACTTAGCGTCGAGCAGTAGGCGGTCGAAAGGCATCGCAGACCTCAGGATTCATGTCCATGTAGGGTCCGTTCATCAGGTCGACGCAGTACGGCACGGCTCTCCAGATTTCGTCGATGGTTTCACGAACCGATTTCGGTCGACCGGGGAGGTTGAAGATCAGCCGGTTTGAGCGAAGCCCACCCAACTGGCGAGAAAGGATGGCTGTTGGTACGTAGGCGAGGGAGATTGCTCGCATCTGTTCTCCGAACCCAGGCATGATTCGGTCGCAAACGGCTTCGGTTGCTTCGGGCGTGATGTCGCGCATCGCTGGGCCGGTTCCCCCCGTTGTCACCACGACACTGCAACCCTGTTCATCGGTCAATTCCACGAGCGCCGCTTCCACCGCTTCTTGTTCGTCGGGAACACAACGGTAAAGCACAGTCCACGGACTTTTGATGGCTTCTTCGATGAAATTCAAGATGGCCGGGCCACCTTCATCGCGGTAGTCTCCCCGACTCGCTCGGTCGCTGACGGTGACAATCCCGATGCGAACGTGGTCTCCAACGTGTCCTTCGCTTCCCTGAAACGAGGTTGTGGCGTCCATGTGCTCACCTATTGGTCGCCGTATTTGGCGATGATGTCAGCGTGGAAGTTGTCAAGAAGCGTGTCCTCAAAGAGCTCGGTCTGACGGCGCATCTTGGTTGAGCGTATGTGCAGTACGGCCATGAGGATGAACACACCAATGACCAACGGGATGAACACTTCAAGCTTGTATTGGTGCATGAATTTAACGATGCCTTCGGCCGTGTAGGCCCACGTGATGGAGGCGACGGAACCACCGATGAGCGTTGCCAGGAGCACGCGCATGAATTGCATTCGAGAGAGGAGTCCAAGCATCGCCCCAACCAGCACGCCGGACGCCATGAAGGGAATCCAAACGAAGAAGATAAGGCCCCAGAATCCCCACTTATTGATCATTTCACGCTTTTCATTGGCCATGTATTCAACCGTAGAGAG
>CAXHCG010000159.1:0-4125 GCA_964014905.1 uncultured Candidatus Poseidoniales archaeon
ACGTGGTGTACACTCCAGCGACTGCGGAACCCCACGAGTTGGTGTGAACTCGGCTTCCGTTGGCCCATGCCAGTTTGAACATGTCATCAAGGTCGTTTGGAATGCCGAGGAGTTTTTCCTCGCCGTTGTGGGTGGTGGCGATGGAGTGAACCAAAAGATGGGCTTCAGGTGCTGCGCCGATGATGTCCCCGTTGCTGTGTGTGCCGTCGCCGAGGACAGAACCAGCCACGTGCGTGCCGTGCCCGTTGTGGTCTTCTGCGTCGTCGCCACAGGGGCTCAGACTAAGCGATGTGCAGGTCGAAGCCGATGGAGGGAAGGAGAGAATACCGGTGATGTGGTCTCTGAAATCAGGATGCATGTTGGTGTTGTTCACACCGTTGTCAAGGCCGGTGTCAGCGACCGTTACGATCACACCGCTTCCATCCAAGCCGGACCACGCCGTGTCAATGTTGGCCATGTTGGTGTTGTCCCAGGTGTCATCGACGTTCATCACCTCAATGCCCACGGAGTTAAGGAATTCAAAGAAGGGCCTCGGTTCAACCCACTCAACTGCGTCTTGTTGAACCAACCAGGAAAGCCCTTCAACGTCCAGGGCCATCGTAGCGAACCTTCCCGTATGGGAGTCCAACGCGATGTCGCTGCGCTGAAGCAAACCCTCCGGCAAATCCACGCCAGAAAGAACGACGTTGACCACGGCGCCTTCATGGTTCACAAACGGGTTGGGGGCAAGCATGTCCAAATTGAGCATGCCCCGTGCGAGATCGGTTTGCACCTTGTCCGTTGAATCCATGGCGGCCAAGCCCAGCACGTCCAAGTCAGAAAGTTGTGCAGGCGTTTTGGAATTGACGTCGCAGTGGAAATTTGCCGGTGGCATAAATGAGAAACAATCGATGCCCGCGGCTGCCAAATCATGGAACCATGTGCTTGGAACGGGGTACGTGTGACCGAGGATGTGGTACCCGTCCACGCGTTGTTCGCCAGTTCGCTCAGTCCATTCGCTCGGTGCGACAAGGGAGACATCTCGGTACAAGAGGGCAGCTGTTCCAGCGGCCTGGTCGGGTTCTAACCAACCGTGTTCAGCCAACGACGATGGTTCAATGTCGAGTTGCTGAAGGAGGTCAACCTCAGCCTCTGTGTCGGTGTCCAACGGCTCCGCCGGAGCTTGAGCGAAGGCCAGAGGTGAGAGAACCTGAACCAACAGGAGTCCAAAGAACAGGATGGAAGTACGGCGACGTTGCCTCTGCATAGTCAAGTGCAACCCGGGCAACCTCATGAAAGATTGGTTCACCGGACTGTCTGCCCCCCACGGTCTGTACCGAGGGTTCAAGAGTCTTGGTCATCGCCCGATGGGCATGACGGGGGGCGAAGGAGCAAACGCCCACGACGCCAAGATGTCCCCCAGCGGCGCCGACGAGGGCACCGGTGTTCTTGGAAATCAGATTTGGCGCATTGTCCCCTACGCCAAGAAGTACCCAAAACGCGCCTTCGCCGGAATTTTTGCCAACGCCGCCGCTCGGTTTTTTGATCTCATGCCCTTCGTTGCTATCGGTTTCGCCGTGGATTACTTCACCACCGATGTCCTTTCAGGACCTCAAATCATCCAAGACATTGTCACCACCCTCCACAGCAATCCTGCCATTGGCTACGGCGTGCTGATTTTCCTCGGTTTCTTCTGCCTCGCAATTTGCCAAGGCATTTCGGAATATTCCTGGCAAACGCTGGGGTACAACATCCAACACGACTTGCGCATGGACGCCACCCGATCCCTCATCGCCATGGAAGCATCGTACTACGATCTCCGACAAACCGGACAGATCATGTCGGTGTTGTCGAGTGACGTCAACCAATTGGAGGACGTGGTTTCCGACTCGTCCACGTCCATCATTCGCATATGCATCACGTTCGCCACGGCCTTTCTCATCCTCGTCTTGATGTCGTGGAAACTGGCGGTGGTGCTGTTCACGCCCATTCTGTTCATCGTTCCCGCCGTGTACTGGTTTTCGACCCGTGTCCAGCGAAAGTACCGCAAACAACGCGAGTCGACCGGTGATATTCACGCTGTGCTGGAGAACCTCATTTCCGGCATCGCCGTCGTGCAGGCCTACAACGCCGAACACTGGGAAGCCAACCGTGTGGCGAATCAGTCCGGTGCTTACCGAGACCAAGCCATGGGCGCCAGCCTGGACCGCAACCGCTTCATTCCAATGATTTACGCCGTTGCAGGTGTCGCCTTCGGGCTGCTCGTCACCGCCGGTGGATATTTTGCAAGCGAAGGCGAGATCACCACCGGACAACTGGTCACCTTCCTTCTTATCAGCACGCGAATGACGATGCCGATGTTCATTTTTGGTATCCTCGTCAATCAACTTCAACGGGGTGAAGCTGCCGCCCAGCGCGTGTTTGCGGCCATTGACCTTGAACCGACCATCGTCGACAGCGATGACGCAGAGGCGCTCGAGGGCGGCATCAAGACCATCGAATTCAAGAATGTCTATTTCACCTACCCTAACACCAGCATCAAGGTCCTCAACGGCATTTCCTTCAACGTTGAGGAAGGTGAATTCCTCGGGGTGATGGGCCACACCGGTGCCGGAAAAACCACCATTCTCAAACTGCTGATGCGCTATTACACCCCTGACAGCGGTGAGGTGTTGGTCAACGGCCGTTCCATCACCGAGTTCACCCTTTACTCGCTGCGGGAAGCGATTGGGTTTGTCAGCCAGGACCCCTTCCTGTTCTACGGTTCGGTTCGGGACAACGTCATTTACAATCAGAAAGCCACTGATGAGGACCTGGCCGAGGCGCTCAAAATGGCCGGTGCGTGGGAATTTGTCCAAGAGCTCGAAGACGGTCTCGACACCCTGGTCGGGGACCGCGGGGCGATGCTAAGCGGCGGTCAGCGTGCTCGTGTCTCCCTCGCTCGAGCCTTGCTCAAAGCACCGAGTTTGCTCATCCTCGATGAAGCGAGCAGCGCGCTGGACGCTGAAACAGAGCGCAGAATACAGGAAAACCTCCTGTCGTCGGGCAAAGAACGTGCAACCATTGCTGTGGCCCACCGATTGAGCACAATCCGCAACGCCAATGAGATTCTCTCGATGGCTGACGGAGCGATTGTTGAACGCGGCCTCCACGACGATCTCGTGGCGTCAGGTGGCGTTTACGCCAGTCAGTGGAACATCCAAACCGGTGAAATGGCAGGTTTGTAATCAGGTCGTTCGCTGCTGGCGCATCATGACCATGTTGGCCACCGCCACCGCCATCACCAAACCAGAGAGCCACATTGGCATCAGTGGTACGTGCTCATAGGGAAGGTTGAACACGTCCAACAACGATTCACCTCGGCTGTACGTTCCTCCCAAGGAGGCCGTGATCAGGACCAAACCTACGGCGGCCATGCCCCCAAGGGATTGCCAACGGCGGCCCCATGGTTGGCTCCAAACCTCTCGACCCTGACGACGTCGTGTGAGAAGGACGCCAAAGGACAGGCCGAAGGCGGACGAGGACAGGAACATTTTGTTGATGAGAATCGGATGGTCAACACCGGAACCCGGGCTCGATTGGATGCCGGTGATAATGGCGAACGGCATGGCGACCAATCCAAAGGCTAACGCGAAATGAGCGACGTGGTCGACCAAGGACAGATGGCGTCCCATGCTGAACCATCCGTGGCTGGCCAGTCCAGCCAACAAGAAGGCCACGCCGGCCATGGCAAAGGCGCCAACGGCCAGTTCAGTTGAAACCACGTGGAGGGTTCCTACGGAGACCATTAACGCTCCACCTCCGACGAAAAGGCATCGTCCTTTGCGGCATCGGTTTCCAAACCACCACGGCGTTGAAGCGACAAAAATGCGACCATGAACACCAGAAGCATAGCGAGGGACTGCGCGTAGGCTGCTGTTTGGTCCACGCTCAACGACGGGATTTCGCTTTGCAGTGCAAACCAAGGCGTTGACTGTTCGGGGCCTTCGCCTTGAAGATGGGCGCGCCATTCAACGGTCACAGGCTGAAGACTGGCGGGAAGGTCAAACGTCCACGTTGCTTGGTCCATCATCTCGACGGTGGTGGTTTGAACCGGTTCCACATGCCATCGTCTTTGGCGACGACGTTGCCCAGCGGACCCAACAT
>CAXHCG010000160.1:0-4114 GCA_964014905.1 uncultured Candidatus Poseidoniales archaeon
GGCTTGGGCTGCCAGCGACACACCTTCGGGGACCTCACTCATGCCCGGCGGTCGCCGGCCGCACTTTCAAAGTCTTGTGAGCGAGTATTCCCGTCGAGATGGATTGCGTCGCCTTCAAATAAAGCGAACGATGAGAGTCAACCATGACCCATGATTCGGTCGAGGACCACCTTGCTGAATTAGCGGAGTTGGTTGCGGAGGCCGAAGCCATGGGCGTTGATTTGTGGCCGGAACCCAAACCCGTACGGCCCTGGGCAAAATACGCTCTGGCCTCGTTCATGATCATCATGATCGTCTCTTGGGTTTCGAAAGCCATGGTGCGGTTCACGAACCTCTAACCTTCTCGTGTTCACCGCTGAATTGAAGAAGGCCATCGAAGTGGGAATGCTACAGTCCCTTAGTGTAGCGGTCCATCATGGAGGATTCTGGTTCCTCCGACCTCGGTTCAAATCCGGGAGGGACTACCACCGCCCAAGGCCGCAGTGATGCGAAAATAAGCGTCGGTTGTTATTTTAGGACGACCTAAACATTATATCTAACGGACTTTTCGGGCGACCTAAACCCGAGGGTTAAACATGGAATTGAAGACGAAATCAATCAAAGGAATGACGCTAGCACTATTGATGTTGATCGCCGCTATGGCAGGATGCATTGGTTCAGAAGACGACGACACAGAAACCGAGGACACGGTAGATGCTCCGGTCACAAGCGGCACAGATGCAGGGTACACCTATGCGTCTGATGTCGAGAACCACCGAGCATTGATGAAGGACCTTTGCGACATCAAGACCGCAGCCAGCTCCGACGGCGGCTACAACTTCGCTGAAGCAAAGTCCATCTACACCGACGGCAAGAACGCTGAAAAGAGCGATGGCTCCTTCCGCACCCTTGCTGGCTTCGCTGCCGCTGACGGCAAGAAGCACGGATACGATTCCTACTACAACATGTCTGGCTCTGTTGGCCAGCACATCATGGACGCCATGGAAGGCACCGGTGATTTCACCAACACCTCCGACACCGTTCGCTACCAAGGAATCGCTAAGCTGACCGCCAACATGGGCATGGTCGCTTACACCATCCACGAGCTCAACTCCGCCGTTGCCAAGGCTGACGCCGGCAACGTCGACAACGACTCTGGCGCCCCTCACAACTGGGACGAAGGCTGGGCCTTCTTCCACGGACCTGAAGACGACTGGTCGTGCTCCCCTGCTTACACCATGAAGAAGCGAGCTGCTGACTTTAGCACGGAGACCGACGGTGTCTCCAACGCTCTCACGGCTACCACCAACGCCATGGTCGACGGACTTGCTGCTCTCCAAGCACAAGACTCCGCTGGCTACACCGCAGCTACCGACACGGTCGTCAAGAACGTGATCATCACCTACTCCCAGGCTACCCTCAAGTACGCCTCGAAGATGGACAGCAACACATCCGCTGAAAAGTACCAAGTTGAAGGCTACGCCTTCTGGAAGACCATCGAAGCCTACGCAGCACCTCACACCGACAACGCATGCTACAACATGAACACCCACACCATGGGCTGGGTCGGTTCAAGCGCTGCTGCTGCTTGTGATGCCTTCATCTGGACCAACGGTTCCCAAGACTCGAGCGAGAACGCAACCAACGACACGTGCTACAACACCATGAGCCACACTGTCGCTATGGGCGTCTCTGACAAAGCAGGATGCGATGCATTCACATCCACCTACTTCTACGAGAACTACGGTGCTACGTCGATGAACAACATCTTCGACTTGAGCGACTCCAGCCAACTCGGTACATCCTACGATGTCACCGCATGGTTGCAGCCCGTTTGGGACCACTACGGCATCACCGCCGAAGACATCGGTACCTACGCCTGAAGCTAACCCTTCACCCCCCCACTGCTTAGGCAGTACAAGCGGAGCGGTTGGCCAGCCTCTCACCCTGCTGGCCAATCGTTCCCATGTTGAGGAACCGGACCGGTGAGGAATCATGAACGATCAGAACACGCGAAAGCCTTGGTTGTTGATTCTTCTCTTGTGTGGAGCCCTCTTGCCGATCGCTGCCGTGAGCAGTGCACAAGACGTGCCGACCTACACCATCTCTGGACAGGTCTACACGTCCACCGGCGAGCCAGCAGGAACGACCTACGTCAAGGTCGATTCAATGGAATCGGTTCTCTCCAGCGATGGAGCCTACAGTTTCCCAGGAGTAACGGCCGGGGAGCATGTGGTGCGTGCGTACTTCATGAACGACGGCCACACCGTGGCCTACAGGACCATCTTCATCCAAGGCGACACCGTTTTGGACTGGTACGAAGGACACAACTGGATCACCGTTGACGCGCTCGATGCTCAAGGACAACACCTCCCGGGAAGCGACTCGTTTTCCGTTGCGCTCCACGAATTGGATGAAACCCAAAGTTTCACCGAGGGAAGAGCGGAGTTTGGACCCTACCAAACGGGAGCCTACCACACCTTGTCGACCAGCCTGAATTCATCCGTTGATGGGACCCTCGTTGCGTGCCTGAAACTCCAACCAGGTTCGGCCATGACGCCTTATGTCAACCATGTTCAATTCCAAGAAGGCATGAACAGCGTCTTTGGTTTCCTTTTGGATGCTGCGGGTCAGCCAGCGCCCGAGGTGCTGGTCGCTCACGGAGAGACACAAACCACGACCAACCCCGACGGGTTTTACTCCATCGACGGGCTTCCAATTGGAACAGAGGTCAACTTGACCTTTACACAGTCCGGTGAAGAAGTTGCTCCCAATCTCCTCCAACTCGTGGAGTACGGGGCCATGTGGCTCAATCACACCACGTCAACAACCCTGGAATTCCCCGGCGATGTTTCGTTCATCACCCCAGCATCCTCCGTGCCGCTTGGGCCCGTTCAACTCGAATGGGCCGGTGGAGCTTACACGGACTATTTTGAACTCTATCAGGGAGAAATTAGCCAAGAAGGACTGATCTACCGTGGTTCCTCAAACTCGTTTGAATACACCGCCACTGAATCGGGAACGTACTCGTTCCATCTCGTTGCTCACAACGTGAACGGCACCAGTCCGAACTCGGCCTCTGTGCTTGTTCTTTTCCTCCCCACGCAAAGCGAGGATGCGCTGTGGACATCAGGAATGCATTGGAATTACACCTTGGTTCACACGCCGGAATACCGGTCGAACCGTACCTTTACCGCCATCGGAACCGAAGACATCGTGGATGCGTTCGGAAGAGAGCGATCAACCTACCTCGTGCGAATCACCGATGACCGGTACGACGAGGGTGAGAAAGCCTTCCGCTGGATTGACACCGAGACGTTTCTGCCTGTGAAGACGTATTGGGCAGACGCCCCCTCCTCCTCCAGCTACTTCCAAGAAGGTTCGATGGGATGGATGTTCACCGATGGTGATCAGGAACAGGGCCTGTTGGGTGAAGAACACAGCACGGAACTCCATTTCAACCGAACAAACATCATCGGTGTTCCAGGTCATCCAAACGGATACGACGACACGATGAATTCGGTCTCTGTTCAGCAAGGTGTTTCCATCACGACGGCGGCAGGAACGTTTGACTGCACCTACATCACGATTCAGGACGATGTGGACGGCGTGCTTTCCTGGGAATTGTGGTTCAACCATACCGTGCAAAATTACGTAAAAATCGTCGACCGACTACCGGGGTCACACTCGGACATGGTCGTGTACGAATTGACAGGATACAACCAACCCAGCGTTCCAGAATTCCTTACCGAACCCGTCGTTCAAACCTCTCCAACGTTTGAACTGCAGTGGTCGGAGTTTGCGGATGCGAAAAATTTCCAACTGCTCGAGAATGGAAACGAGATTTATCGGGGAAGTGACACGAAGTTCCAAGTGGACAACAGAGGGGACGGCGACTACGAATACCAAATCAACGCCATCACCGAACTCGATTACGTTCTTGTTGGTGCGACCTTGGACCTCGTCGTTGACTTTGTTCCTCCCGTTCCAGAATTCACCTCATCGATCTCCTTGCTCAACGTGACGGAAACCGCCGTGTTCTCTTGGGAGTACGAATACACAGCCGATTGGTTTGCAATAAGTCAAGAGGGACCTGACGGCGAAGTCGTTGAGGTCTACAACGGGTCGTCCTCGT
>CAXHCG010000161.1:0-4112 GCA_964014905.1 uncultured Candidatus Poseidoniales archaeon
TTCGCATCCGTACTCAACCACGGCCTGGCCGAGGTCAACCATGTTTTTCGGACGAGTTGGGTCCGCACCGTGGTTCGGTTCCGTGGCGTCCCACTCGCAGAACAGGTCCACGTGGTCCACGCCCATGGCGTCCAGCAATTGGGCCAAAAACGGGCCTGGAACAGCGTTGCCACCGTCCACGGCGACCTTGACCTTGCGAGCCATCGGGCCCGTTGATTCGATGATGGCGTCGATGTAATCGTCCATGTGAGGGGTGTCGACAATTTCTCCGCTGCCTTCGCAAAATTTGCCCTCGAGGAACACGGCTTTGAGCTCTTGAATTTCTTCACCGGCCAGCGGCAAGGTGCCTCGGCACATCTTGAATCCGTTGTGGGTTGGCATGGGCAAATGGCTGGCAGTGACCATCACGCCACCGTTGACCGGGAGCGTCCAACAGGCGTGGTAAACGCATCCGGTCGAGACGATGCCCAAGTCGAGCACACGAACGCCACCGTCGGCCAAACCTGCCATGAGTTGGGACGCCAATGCGGGGGATGAATCGCGAATGTCTCGTCCAACGGCAAAGGATTCGCATTCAAGGTACGTCGCCAGGGCGCGACCCAACCGGTAGGCAAAATCGGGGGTGAGTTCGCCCGTACCGTCAGCGTTGGCGAACCCACGAATATCGTAGGCCTTGAAACAGGCTTCCGGCCATGACTCCATGGTTGTGGGAAGAGGTTGGTGGATTTGAAGGCTGGCCATGGTGTGGAGAGATATTAATTCCGGAGTTTTGAATTATTAGTGCTGTTCAAATAGACCGTGGAATTCGCAAAAACGAGGCAATTACATGCAAGCAACGCGAAATGACTCCCGCATTCCAGTTACTGTCCTGACAGGTTTTCTTGGTTCAGGAAAAACAACCCTGCTCAATCACATCCTCACGAGCATGGAACACAACATGAAATTCGCCGTCATCGAAAATGAGTTCGGCGACGTTGGTATTGACGAGAACATCATCGTTGAAAGTTCAGAAGAAAGCATCATTGAGGTCATGAACGGGTGCATCTGCTGCACGGTCCGTGGCGACCTAACCGATGTTCTCGACCGCATGTACGACCGGATCAAGGACTTCGATGGCGTTCTCATCGAAACCACCGGACTTGCCGACCCTGCACCCGTGGCGCAAACCTTCTTTGTTGACGACAAGGTGACCCAGCGGTACAAACTCGACGGCATTATCACCGTTGTGGACGCCAAACACATCGTTCAGCACGTCGACGAGGAAAAGCCAGAGGGCGTTGAAAATGAGGCTGTAGAACAGTTGGCTTTTGCCGACCGCATCATGCTCAACAAGATTGACCTCGTCTCCGAGGAAGAAATTGAGGGTGTAACAAGCAAAATCAAATCCATCAACAAAACCGCCCCCATCTACCACACGGAAAACAGTTTGATCGACCCTGCGAACCTCATCAATATCGGCGCCTTTGACCTTGACCGCACCTTGGAGATGGATCCTGGATTTTTGGACACCGAGGCCGAGCACGAGCACGACAGCAGGGTCACCTCAACGAGCTCCAAATTTGTCGGTGAACTCAACATCAATAAATTGGAGGCGTGGATTGGTGAACTTCTTCGGGAACAGGGGGAAGATCTGTTCCGGTACAAGGGCTTGCTTTCGGTGAAGGGCATGGACACAAAGTACGTGTTTCAGGGTGTACACATGATGTTTAGTGGTGATTTCAACGAAGACATCGGTCTCTGGAAAGACGATGAGGTTCGTGAATGCCGATTTGTCTTTATTGGACGCAATCTTAACCATTTGGCGCTCCAAGAAGGCCTCCAAGACTGCATCGCCGAGGAACTGCGGTTCAAGGTTGGCGACACGGTCTATGCGAACGTTGGTGAGTTTGCTGAAGGCAAGATCTTGAAGTGTTGGGACCAGGGCAACCCTTACCGAGTTGAGATTCAGGACGAAAAGCGCTCCAACGTCTGGGTGCCAATTGACAACGACAACTACGTTCGTTCAGAACTCTGATTATCGGTTCAGTTCGAGAGGCCCCGCAAGGGCGACATCAAACCAGATCGGCGGCTTCGACGCAGATACGCAACTCACCGCTTCAGCCACGTTGCTACGAACACGGTAGCGGTCAGGATGGCAAGGGCTTCAAACAGCACACCGTAGTATGCACAGGCGGCCAGAAATGCGCTCAGAGGCAGCCCGACCACGCGCAGCAAACGGGGCCATGTCCACAGGCCTTTGGGTGGCTCATCGAGGTAGGGCGAACCCGGCATTTCAATCGCTCTTGACGGCTTGAACCACGATTTCCACCACGGCGTCTGCGGGAAGAGCGTCGACAGCAAAAGCTGCACGAGTGGGCTTGACCTCCACGCCCTCAAGCCAAGTACCGTAGACATCGTTCATGGGTGCGTAATAGTCCATGGTTTTGAGAAGCACTTGGACGAACACCAAATCGTGTTTTGAGGTTCCAGCTTCAGCGAGAAGAGCGTCGATTTTGTCCAGCGTGCCTTGGGTTTGTGAGATGATGTCTTCACCCGCCTCGATGTTGATTTGACCGGACAGCCAAACGTGATTTCCAACCACCACGGCCGGGGTGTAGGGGGCGTAGGTTTTGCTTCCGGGGGGGGTGATGCCGATTTTGCTCATGCTTTGTGAGTCCTCGAACCCGTCCTTCAACTTCTCCATCCGATGCCTTGAGGGTGACCACCTTCTCCGCTGACCATGCGCACGTGTTGGGTTCTCGACCACCCGGCTCACGTGCGCTTGCTGGCTGAGTTCTTGCGAAACGGCAGCACATCGGACGTCATTGTGGCGTGTGAGCGGCCTGAAGTCCAGAAGATGCTTGCACGGGGTGATGGGCGTTTGCCACGGCGTCAGACGTTGTGGGTGCCCCGACCCGTGGGCGATGGTCGCCATCGAAAAGCCCTCTTTCGAATTCGAAGCGTGCAGCGTTTCATCAAGGCCGCCAGCCGAGACGGGAAGGGACCCATCGAACGGGTCGTTGGTGTGGGGGCAGCCTTGGAGATGCTGGCCACTAAACCTCGTTGGTGGCGGCGCTCAACGGTGCGAGAGCGATGGTACATCACCGATACAGAGGTGAACCATACGGCGCATTCCCTCGCCCTCAAATCCGCAACGGACGTGGTTGTTCCCGTCCACTGGCGGACGGATTTGGATGGAGGCTTTCTCGCCTCGTTTGGAGGGCGAGTTCATCGCTTGGATGGATTGCACGGCCACGTTCATTTGGTCCCACACCGTCGGCCATCAGCGGTTTCTTCGCCTCCACGCGTTCTCATTCGGCGCTTGCAGGGCGGTGGTGTTCACGATGGCGATGAACTCGAAGCGATTCCAGACGACGCCCTTGACGGATTGACGGCAACGGCAGCCGATGAGAATGAGTATGACGGCGATCCTTGGGCGTTGGACCGTGAGTTAGCTGCTCACGATGGGGTCATCACCCAGTCGGTGACCTTGGCCAGTGAAGCGGCTCTTTTGGGAACACCGACGCTGCTTGTCTCGCGTGCTCAGCGGGGTTTCCTCGACCGGTTGGAAAGGGAAGGAGCGCCTCTGTTCCGCTGGCAAGGTCCAACCGACGAGGCGTCTTGGCCATCCATTCAGGCGCAATTCTTGGCCGGGCTGCACTTGACCGATGCGTTGGAGGCCGCCAACTGGCCCGACGCCAAAAAGCAATTCAGCCAGTGGCTCGATTGAGCAAAAGCACCTGACCATTTGGCTTAAACGGCAGTCCACGCTGAGCCCATCGTGCGAAACCCATGGGGGCCACTGTTGGTGTCGTTGTTGCTGGCGAGTTCGCTGGCAGGCTGCGTTGGTGATGTCAACGAGTCGGAGGCTGTCAACGTCGTGGCCTCCTACGAGGCGACCAACGCCACCATCGTTGAGTATTGGGAAGACGGGCAACTCGTGAGCACCCAGTATCCAATGCTCACCTTTGATTTCGCCCGTTCAACCGGACAGCATGCCTTCGTTTCCTATTCCGTGGACGGCGAGCATGCCACCGGTCAGACCGACGCTTCTGAGTCCACCCTTGTGGACGTAGAGTTCACGCTTCACGGCTTGCATCGCTTGGACTTAAACGCACAATACACCGCTGCTT
>CAXHCG010000162.1:0-3974 GCA_964014905.1 uncultured Candidatus Poseidoniales archaeon
CCCTGTGTCCTGCAGTGCGTAGGCTTGCATCTTTGAGTACAGCCCGATTCCGCGGCCTTCTTGTCGCATGTAGGCAACGGCGCCGTGCCCTCGCTCCTGTATGGCCTTCATAGAGGCTTGGAGTTGTGGGCCGCAATCACAGCGCAGCGAGTGAAAAGCATCGCCTGTCAGGCATTCCGAGTGAACACGCACAAGGGGTGACCCTTGGCTTAGGTTCCCGACGTAGAGGATGGCGTGTTCTTTCCCGTTGCCCGGATCTCTGAAGGCTCGTATTCGGAAATCTCCGAAGGCGGTGGGCAAAGTGGCGTCGGCATCAGGTGCTTCGTGGTTGTGTTGTTTAGCAGCGCTTTCCATGTTACAAAAATTGCTGAGTTTGTATATAAACACTCGTCTTTTTCTTACAGGGGCGCAAACCGTGTTTCATATACTGGATTGGCTAAATCTAGCCTGATGGCCAGCCTAGATTGTGATTTGGGCGTGGCCGCAAGAGTTGTCCAAACAGGGACAATCCTTCTCGTTCAAGAAGCAGCCGGCGCCCACAAGGGATGCTGGGGCCTGCCCAAGGGTCGAGTCGATCAGGGCGAGAGCCCAGAGACTGCCGCCTTGAGGGAACTCAACGAAGAGACTGGCTATTCCGGCCAAGTGATGGGACTGGCTGGCGTGCGTACGGCCCTGCGAAAAGACAAGCCTGCCGTCTTCCTGTGCTATGACGTCCACGCCGGAGGGGAAGTCTCCGGGCACGAAAACGAAGAAATCTCCTCTGTACGATGGTTCACACTCGCCGAGTGCGGTTCCGTTGAATGGGTTTCAGAAACCATGCATCAACTGGCCGTTGATGGCCTGACCCGACGCAGCCTCATGCCCAACCTCGCCGGGTTAACCTCACGCTCCAACCCTTACGCCGTCTACAGAACGAGCAAAACCAAACAGATCCGCCTGGGGGAGAGCTCATGATTCCGAGCAGCCGCGTCAATATTCACGGGGTCCCCAATCCCCAAGGCGACGTTGTGGTGTACTGGATGACATCGGCGCGACGCTCACAATGGAACCATGCTCTACAGCATGCCGTGGACCTCGCTAAGCAGCATGACGTACCCTTGGTCGTCATTGAATGCCTCGCACTCAAGCATCGATGGGCCAATGACCGGATCTCGACCTTCGTCCTGCAAGGCATGGTTGACAACCGAAGTGCGTTTTCTGAAACCGGCGTCACCTACATTCCCTACGTAGAAACCAAGCGCAGGGAAGCCTCTGGTCTTCTCAAAGGCTGGTTGGAGCATGCTCGATTGTGCGTCATTGATGACTACCCTACCTATTATCCAAAACACGTCCTCGACACGGCACTCACCGTGATGCCTTGTGAAATTCACGTCGTTGACTCAAACGGGTTCATGGCCATGCGGGCGCAAGGGAGAGATTTCTCCACCGCCTATTCGTTGCGACGCCACCTTCACAAGACCATCCGAGAGCACATGCATGAATTCCCCAAACAACGTCCCCTCGAAGACGCAAGGAATCTACCTCAGATGGACCCTGCTGCTGTCAAAGCAATTTTTGCCCAAACAAACACGCCGATGACGCCCTACGAATTTTTGTGGCGCGTCTCCGAAGGCGGAGACATTGGACGTCAGGCTCTTTCAACCCTCAGCATCGACCACGAAGTCCAGCCGGTCAACGGAAAGAAAGGCGGCTACGTGGAAGGACGGCGTCGATGGAAGGAGTTTTTCGGCGATCGATTGCGGACCTATCACGAGAAGCGCAATGAGCCTCAAGAACGTGGGGCTAGCGGGCTATCTCCTTGGCTTCATTACGGCCACATCAGCGTTCATGCCATCCTCCACGACATTTTCACACATCATCGTTGGGATGTCAGCATGGTGAACCCGCCGAACGACGGGCGGCGACAAGGTTGGTGGGGTTTGCCTGAACCCGTGGAGGCGTTCCTCGACCAAATCATCACGTGGCGGGACATCGGGTTCATCCACTGCGCCATGATCGAAAACCACACGGAGTACGACTCGCTTCCAGAATGGGCCAAGACCACACTGGCCGTCCACGAACAAGACGAACGCCCCTACCTCTACACGTTTGAGGAACTGGAGTCCGCATCAACCCACGACCCCTTGTGGAACGCTGCTCAAAACCAACTCCGTCAGGAAGGCATCATTCACAACTATCTCCGAATGCTGTGGGGCAAGAAGATTCTGGAATGGTCTCCAAACCCACAAACGGCCATGGATTGGATGATTGCTCTCAACGACCGATGGGCACTGGACGGTCGCGATCCCAACTCCTACACCGGCATCGGGTGGGTGATGGGCAAGTTCGACCGAGGCTGGACTGAGCGAGCCGTTTATGGAAAGGTTCGGTGCATGACCAGCGCCTCCACGGCCCGTAAATTCAAAACAAAAGGATACGTGGAAAAATACACCCAGCAGAGCGAACAAACCGTTTTGGGCTCCGGTCCGTCGTTTTATTCTGCTCACCATTGAGTGTTTCACATGCCAACGTACTCCCACATCGCCACCTATGATGCACCGGTTGAAGACGTCTGGGCGTGGTACGACAGCAAGGGCGCTTTCCGACGCATCATGCCCGAATGGGAAGGCATTCGCCCGGTGAAGGCTGGAGCGCTGGTCAACGATGCCACCACGCGATTCAAACTCACCCTCGGGCCACTGCGACCCACCTGGGTCGCTCGCCATTACGGTGTGGTCTCCGGTGAGGTGTTCAACGACGTGATGGAAAAAGGCCCCTTTGGAGCCTGGGACCACGAACATCGATTCGTGCCCACCGGGCCAACATCAAGCGAAATCCACGACACCATTCAGTGGAAACTCCCCCTCCACCCCCTCACCTTTTGGACGGCGCCCTTCACCGTGAAGGGACGAATGAACCAGATGTTTGCCTACAGGACACTGCGTGTTCAAGAGGACGTCAAACGCATCGCACAGTACGCTGATCAACCAAAGCAAAAAGTGCTCGTCACCGGTTCAACAGGCTTGATTGGAATGCAACTTTGTGCTTTCCTTCAAGCCGCAGGGCACGAAGTTGTCCGTTTGCTGCGCCAAAGCAGCGTCCTTCCCTCAGATGTCGCTGACGAACCCACCGTGGTGTGGAACGACCGAACAGGCGAAATCATTCAAGGCAGTTTGGAAGGGTTTGACACCGTCATTCACCTTGCCGGCCTGGGCATCGGTGATAAACGGTGGAATGCAAAACGAAAGGAACGCATCAGAACCAGTCGAACGGTACCGACCGAGCATCTCGTTCGTCTCTTTGCCACGCTTGACCGGCCACCAAAGACCTTCATGTGCGGCTCTGCGGTTGGCTATTACGGCAATCGAGGAAACGAATCCCTCACCGAATCTTCATCGCCCGGCGACGATTTCCTTGCCGATATGTGCCAAGCCTGGGAAGCCTCAGCGGCTCCGGCAAAGGACCTCGGCATACGCACCGTTTGGTTGCGCACGGGGCTCGTCACCACGCCCATGGGCGGAATCCTGCAACAGCTCATGCTCCCCACCCTTCTCGGTGCCGGAGGTCCTGCGGGCGGAGGTCGGCAATACTACCCGTGGATTTCACTTCACGACCACATTTACGCCACCTACCACCTGATGATGAACGATGCCTGCGACGGTGCGTACAACCTCACCGCTCCCGAACCGGTGACGCAAAGGCAGTTTGCGAAGACCTTGGGCAAGGTTCTGCTCCGGCCTTGGTTCGCACCTGCACCCGGCTTTATGCTCAAAATCATGTTCGGTGAACTGGCTCAGGCCCTTGTTCTCAGCGGTCAGCGTGTGCTTCCAAAACGCCTGCAGGATAGCGGCTTCACCTTCCAGCACGATCAGCTTGAATCTTGCCTTCGACAGGCGCTCGGGAAGCAAAAATTCTCGTGATGTTCCCTCCACCCCGTAGGGGTGCTTTTGATCTGTCTCTTATACACATCTCCGAGCCCACGAGACCGCTGATAA
>CAXHCG010000163.1:0-3966 GCA_964014905.1 uncultured Candidatus Poseidoniales archaeon
GGGTTGCTGTCGGCCATGAATTCCCATCCCGCGCGGAGACGTCGGGCCGCAAGGACCGAATCTGCAAAGGTGGGTTTTCGCAGTTCATCGCCCGCTTGGCGCTGCTTTTCTGCGTAGACGAGGCTGCGGCCTCTCCAAATCAGCGTGCGCTCGGACCACGAGGTCTTGGAGAGGTTGACGCGCCGGAGTTCTGTGCCGAAGAGCTCTGTTACTTCATTCACCCACGCTCGGTTGACGGCGTCTTGTTGCTCTGAATCCCCTTCCAGCGGGGGGAGTTCAGGGATGTCCATGGAACGTTCAACAACCACGGCCGCTCGCTCTCGAAACCGTTGAGATTCCGAATAGTGGAGTCCAACTGGAACGACGCTTGGTTTTGGAAGGTGCGAGGCTTCAGCCTCTCGCAGGGCGTCGAGCAAAATTCGTGCAGCTCCCGATCGTATCCTTCGGACGCCGGCGTCAGCGTGCGTAACGCCCTCGGGGAAAATCAGCACGCTACCGCCTCGTGCAAGGGTGGACGACAGGGAACGTATGCGCTCGGTATTTCGCAAACGTGAGGCTGCTGCATCTTTGGTGTCAGCCGGGCGTTCAATGGGCACGACGCCAGAGGCCTTGAGCAAACGGCCAAGAAAGGGAATTCGGAAGAGGGTGTGCTTCGCTACCGTGGTCAGCCGCCCCGGAAGTACCGCCGTCATCAGCATGGGGTCGATGAGGCCACTCGGATGCCATGTGATGTACAACCGCCCGCCTTCAGGTGGGAGATTCTCGTCGTCAACGATGTTCACTTCGCGGAACCAAATGTTCGTGAGGAATTGATAGAAGCGACGGGCAAGACGGTACGATAACGGTAACGACGCTGGTCGTTGGTCAACGCCCCCTTGTCGCTCCATGCAAATCCCTTCTTCTCTTTTCATTTAGAGAACACGCCTGCGCCAAGGCCTCACGGCTCGGGTTTTGACGGCGGGTCTGAGGCCGCTGGTTCTGTGGCTGATGGTTCTGTGGCTGATGGCCGCTCAGTCAATCGCTTCCACCGTTGAGTGGCTCGAATGTATTTGAGCGGATGGTCCATCCACGGTTGATCGCAGGTACGGTTATCACCGGGGAGAACGGGGCAATTGTGATTCACCTTGAGTTTCCCGCACCCTGCTGGCGTGTATTCGTGTTGGTAGACATGCTGGACTTGGTAGGATGTGGTCGATTCGCTAAAATCGGGTGCGCCGCGGAAGAAGCCCACGCACGACTCTTGGGGTAAAGCGAGGGTGGCCGACATGGAGGCAAGGAACAAACGCCCGAAGTGATTGACGTTGACGCCTTCTGTCAGGTCGGCGATAATCTTCTGCATGCAGGGTGGCCAATCTCCCTCTTCTGCACCGACCAGGGCGATGGCTTCGCTGGTCTTGTTCGCCATTAAATTACGAACCATGCCCACGGGTTCTGCGAGCCGGACTGCAAGATCGGTGGTCACCTCAGCCATTTTCTCCAGCGTCTCTGACTGAATCGCTGCTTTGATTCGCTCCCGTAGCAAACGGGCGAGTTTTGCTGAAGAAGCGTATTGCCGCTCCCCGTGAAGTTTCACCCAACCCTTCTCGATGTCGACGTTTGGTAGTCTCCACCGATGCCCCGTTATTTTTGGACAGATTTCAATAAAGTCTGCAAGGCCAACCCGCCATTCATCTGAGGGGCGTTGACGGAGTTGATGCATGCCCATGCCCGATGAGGCGGGCAGAGGTGATGAGGAGGTTGTGCTCTGCTGAACCTCCGCGATGTAGGTTTTGGCGACGGCCGGAAGGTTGCGGGTGTCTTGAATGAGTAATTGCTCCGCCCGTGCCGCCTCGGCTTGAGCCCAACGGGCGATAAGACGCTCATCCTCGCTGGCACACATCACCAACCGAGCGTAGTAAAACGAAAAGGCTTCGATGAGCCTGCCCTCTTCGGTGTGAATGTCGCCGCCCACCACCTGAACACCTTCCTTGGACTGAACAGAATCGATCAGTCGGATACGCGCTCGTTGGCGAGCCTGTTCCATCCATGTCCCTTCCAGCAGTTCGTTCAGGTCGATGCTGTGCCGCACCGCCATGGTGCGAATCCAATCCGATGCCTGCGGAAGGAAAGGGTACCGCGCCAGCGTGACCTCGTCCGCAAGGAGGGGTGGGGTCCTGGGCACGGGCATGTCCTTAGGAAAGAGCCACGGATTATGAAGTTCCACCCTGGGTGGCTTTCTTGACCTCGGCCTCCCCCGACAGGTCATGTGGCCCGCGGCAGCCCCTGAGTTGGTGGCCATTCAGCACGTGGTCCGCCAGCATTTCAGCTGGGGCTATGACGAGGATGTTGCCAGCGCATCATCCCTGCGGGAGGCGTGTAACCACCACCCGGACGCTCAGCGTCTGGGCTGGTCTGCCTCCCAACGAGACGCCACCCTGAACCACCTGCATGAAGCAACAACAAACGCAGAGACCATCGTGCTTGTCGGCGCTGGCGTTCGTGTTGAACAGATGAACCGCCAATGGGGCGAAAAAACCGTGTTTATCGCAGCGGATGGCGCCGTCGGGGCGTGCCTTGGGCGCGTTGATGTGTTGTGCGTGGTCAGCGACCTTGACGGCGAGCCCCACCTTTCACAGGCCGCTCAAAATGGCATACCGCTGGTGATTCACGCTCACGGCGACAACGTTGATGCATGGAACCGTTGCTTGAATCAATGGACGTTAACGGATGGCGTTCCTCTCGTGCTGACGCACCAATCCGACGAGGTCTACAGCGACATGCACAACGTTGGAGGGTTCACCGATGGGGACCGTGCCGCATGTTTCCTTGCTTGGTTGGGCGTGGAGAATGAAAAGATTCGGTTCGTCGGATTCGCCACCGACCATGTTGGTCCGTGGTCCGGGACAACCAATCCTGCTCGAAAACTTGCCAAATTGGCGTGGATGGACCGAGTCCTTTGCCTCGTGGACCCGGTTTGGAAAACCCGTTTGGTTGACGGCGAATAGAATTCAATCCAGAACATAAGGCTAAGAGGAAAAAGCCACGAGGGGACGGCATGGAGCAACGCCCGGTTTGGCAAACCGTGCTCCTCTGGGTCGTGGCGGTTGTGCTCATCAACGCCATTTGGATAAACGTCGCCGGCCAATCGGCACCGAATGAAATCAATGCTGAAGGAAAATTTCAGCCGCATCGGGAAGTAAACATTTCACCCGTCTTGGGATCGTCTGCTTCAATCCCTGCGACCCTCGAAACTACCTTTTCAAGCACGGCATTGGACCAGGCTAACCTCAGCGTGGCCATCAAAAAAGACAACGTGACCACCGTTTATTCTTGGTCGGGTCGGTTGACCGATGAAGCCCCTGTGTGGTCCGGTGAATTGGAACCGGGGAAGTACGTTATCGAGACCACGGTCGAAGAGGGCGTGATGGTGGTTCAACAACTTGAGTTGCAGCCCTTCGCACCGATTCAAAACGCCGGTCACATCGTGCTAACGCTCCTGCTCATCGCCCTGGCATGGGGTGAACAGGGCGTCCGCGCTTTGCTCGCTCGTCGGAAACCGGACAAAAAAGAGGCGGAAACCACCGAAAAAACACCGTTCAAAGCGTCAACATTTGGCCAAGAGGAGGACCCGTTGGCGTGGAGCGATGAAGATTCACCTTGGCGGGAACCTCTGCGCTGATCACAAGAAGTCTGAGAGCGAGAGTTGCTTCGCACGGTCGTTGTTGAACAGTGAGTCGACACTGGAGGCCAACCAATCCGCATTCTGACGCGTGTAAAGGTCCACTCCGTAATGATCCATCACGAAGCGCATGACTTCGATGTATTTGCGGACGGCTCCTTCAGAGACCGTCAACGCCAGATTGCCGTTGCAAAGCCCACCTTCCGTCTTTTCGACCCCCATTCGAGCGAGCCCCCGCCCGGTTTCTTTCTTGGGTTGAATGCAACTTCCCGACAACGGTAGCCGGCGATAGGAATGGGCGCATTTGA
>CAXHCG010000164.1:0-3929 GCA_964014905.1 uncultured Candidatus Poseidoniales archaeon
TGCCGCTCAGCGAAGAGGTCAAAATCCTCGCTCGCCGCCACTTGGGCAAGAAAAAAGCCATCGAAATCTCCGTCCCGTACCGCCCCCGAGTTGGTGAAGCTGAAATTCACACCTGGGGCGATGGCTGGAAGAATCTAAAATTCCTCTTTCTCCGTCGCTTCGGCCTGCACAGCACCAAGACACCCTGGGGTGGATTGAACACGAATCCAGATTCCAACAACAATGACTTGCCTGAACAAGCGTGAGTGGTTTCACCATGGAATTCTGGCACAACCGGTGGAAGTCGCAGCAAACCGGATGGCACCGAGCGGAGTACAACGACTTGCTGGTCAAGCACTGGTCAACCATCGGCACTGCGGCCCGTGGCGAGGTCTTGGTGCCGCTGTGTGGAAAATCACTTGACATGCTGTGGTTGGCTGAGCAAGGCCACTCCGTCGTCGGCCTTGAGATGGTGAAGCAGGCGGTTGAGACGTTCTTTCAAGAACAGGGATTGAAGGCCGAATCCACGGCGCTGGAACAGCACACAAAACACGTTCACTCTCCGTTCACCCTGTTCCACGGAAACGTGTTTGAACTCAAACCAAAAACCGTTCAAGCCGATGCATGGTACGACAGGGCGGCGATGATTGCCCTGCCCGTTGAATCTCGGGAAGCCTACGTGGCGCAACTTCGTCAGCAAACCAAGCCGGGTGCAGTGGGGTTGCTGATCACGTTTGCTTATCCTCAGGACCAAATGCAAGGCCCTCCCTTTTCCTTACAGGATGAGCACGTCCACCAATTGTTCTCTGAAGGTTTTGACGTGGAATGCCTCGAAACCCGTGAGCTTGAGGATGAAAAAGAAGGAGGTCTCTCCTCCCTCTCAACCTCGGTGTTCAAAATTCAAAGAACATGACGGCAAAAAAGACGCCGCGCCCTCTTGTGTGGGCGAGCCGTGCATTCACTCCAAGTCGAGGTCGAGTTCTGCTTGCACTTCCTCGGTGCCGTCCATGGCGTTCCCTTCAACCACAGGTGCTTCACTTGCCGTCCCCTCGGATTTAGGGGCGGGTGATTTGAACGCATCCCACGACATCATGAGTTCAAGTTCTTCTCGCGCCCGACGACGCCTGGAAACCATGAGCGCTACCAGGCCAATCACAAACACAAACCCAAGGGATGCGGCCCCCAAAAGCAAACCTCGCATGTCATCCGATGGTGATTCAACCACCAAATTGCGGGACATGAAGTCGATGTTGGCTCGTTCACCTTCTCCGTCTTTGGCGACGATTTTCAGCAACGGGCGACCCGTTGTCTCCGGCTGCCATTCAAGCGAACCCTCCCAGACACCATCACCGTCATCATCGGTTAGATTTGCTTCCCACTGCTGAATGCCCAGCGTGATGTTCATTCGCACATCATCCGTTGTTCCATCAGGGTCACTGAGCGCGATTCGAACGGTGAGCGTGTTGACTTCGTTCTGTGTGAACGTCTCCGAACTGAGAACAAGCGAATCACGGTCAAGCGACGGAAGACTGGATTGGATGGTGACGTTCACGTGTTCCTCAACCCAATTTCCACGGGCGTCTTCAACATAAAGGGAAAGGTGATACTCGCCGGGAAGAAGACCCGTGAGTTCTTCTTTGGAGCTGGTCGAAATGACCTCGGGTGTGCTCAATTCAGGGGCGTACCTTCGCCATTCCCTCACCGTCAGGTCGTTGTCTGCATCGTAGGATGCTTCCTCGAGAACCAAGGTGCCCCCTGGAACAATGGAGGCCCGGTTTTCAGGTGAGATGAGGACAAGCACAGGAGCGGACTCAATGACGGTCAGCGTAAAGCCCTCGTCCCGTGAAGCACCGGTCGTATCGGTCAAAGTCACCGTCATGCTGTGCTCACCTGCCCGCAATGAGAAGGCGTGTTGTTGGTGTGGGTCGACATCAACCAGCAACGGATCGGATTCTTCGGATGACCGAAGCGTGATGGTGAAATTATCCTCATCAAAGTCAACGCTTTGTGAGGCGTCCAGCATGAAGATGGTCGACGAAGGATGCACTGAGCCAGAAACTGGACTGACCAAACCCAGCACGGGGGCAGAAGGCGTGATGGTCAACTCACGGGTGGTTGTGACCGGTTGATGAATGCCGTCGTCAACGCTCAACGTGATGGTGTGGACACCTGCACTCAATCGCTCTTCAAACAAGAGCCAATCCTCGCCCTCTGGCGTGAGGCGCCCGTCAAGACTGCTGGTCCATGTGACGACCAAGAATTCAGACCCCGAAGCGGGTTCAAATGGAGCGCACGTCCATGACCCATCGGTTGGGAAGGTGGAACAGGCGGCATCGGCGTCTCCCGAACCGTTAGCCGAGAAGAAGATCAGTTCCGAACTGTCGAAGGTTTGGGCCGGCGGTGAAGCGATGACCGCGACGGGCTCAGCGTTGTCAACCGTGAGCAGGATGGAGGTGGATTTGCTCTGGTTAGCGTGCTCGGCACGGTCGTCGGTGACTTCCATCGTGATGGTGTGAACCCCTCGGGAGAGGTGGCCTTCCCACACCAAATCTGAGCCGACATGAAGCACCCCGTCAAGCGATGAGGTGAACGTGATGGAGAGCGCATCGCCCTCGGGGTCGACGGTTGCACTTCCGTCAAAGGTTACGAGCGCTTCGCTTGCGTTGGACGACCGATTCACCGTGAAATCCGGGTCCGGGATTTCGTTGTAGAGAATGACCGTGACGCTGTACGTGGCGTTGTTGCCGACCTCGTCCCAAGCCAATACGGTCATGGTAAACGAGGCGGGAGGATCATCGTCGACATGGTCGAAGGTGTAGGTGAGTTCCTCCGGACATCCCCAGTGGTTGCCCCAACCCGAGCCTTGTCGGTTGTAGCCGCTAAAGGTGATGAGACAAGCGAAATCATCGCCCTCGGGATCGTACGTGCCGGTTGTGTTGATGGTGACCGTGCCTGTTTGCGGCATGATGAGTTCGCTCCACGGGTTGAGGGCGGGTTCGAAATCGACCACAAGCACTGGTGCCAAATTGACCAATTCAATGGTCCGGGTTTCGGAAACGCAATGACTAGGGTCGCAAATCTCCAGCGTGATTTGGTGAACACCGTCGCTAAGCACCACGCTTGTGGAAAGGTCGTTGGCCACGAAGGCGTCGGTTTGCGTGGAAAAGACGCCGTCGATGGAGGATGTCCATTCGTACGTCAAGACGTCGTCATCAAGATCCCACGAATCTGAGGCGTTGAATTCCACTTGAGCCTGTGAGGGGAAGATGCTACCGTCCAAAGGAGAGGTCCAGCGGATGAACGGCGCTTGGTTGGCGAGCGGCAAGTGGCAGTAGATCACGAGGTCTTGGTCAAAAGTCACCGAGGTGGTGTTCTGGACGCCGCGATAACCGCAATCAACATCGGCGGTGTTGTACGCACTGACCCCGGAAGATGTCCATCGCTGACTGATGAAGTCGGGAAGGAAGAGGGTGCCAAAATCGTTGGTCGCCGTCAACACGTACGTCTCAAAGGAAGAAAAGGAGACATTGACGCTTGCGTCTGGAATGCCATTGGAATTGTTGTTGATGACCCACACCGTAAGGTCCCAAGCAACGTCAAGGGTTGCACCGGTGGCCAAGACTGCTGAACCGGCTGATATGTTGACCGGTTGGTGGAGGTGGAGGTTGGAGGTGGCGTCCAAATTCAACAACGTCGGGCTGCTGGCCCCGGCACGATCGTCAATCAGGCCCGACCAGTTCACTTGACTGCCCGTCAGCGTGATGCTGCCCGTGCAGGCCGTCGAAATCCGATTGCCCTGCCCGCTGAGCGAAGGATGGCCTTCGAGCGTCACGCACTGCGTTCCCGAAAAGACTGAATTGTTCAGGTATGAACCGAACTGACCGTTGTTATCGCCACGCCAATCCAGGCCGGTGTGGTTGCCTGACATGGACAAGCCATCCATTACCACT
>CAXHCG010000165.1:0-3890 GCA_964014905.1 uncultured Candidatus Poseidoniales archaeon
AGAACCTCAACGGAGACTCATTGACGGTCAACCTCACGGTGTGGGCCCGTTCGGAAACCGTAAGCGATGCTGCCAACGCTGTCTTGGAGGTCACCCTCGTGCGGATGGATTCAACCGTTGATGCTGCGGAAGACGAAGCAGGTCTGCAACTCGACGTCATCGCCCTGTGGGGTGTCTTCATCCTCATTCTCGTCGGAGGTGTCGTTGTGCTCCTTTCCGTCCTGCAGACGGAAGAAGAAGAGGACGAGTACGCCCAGTGGGGCGAGGATGGATACGAGGACAGCCTGGCGGCAACCTACGGGGCCGTCGCCGCTGCACCATCGATTCCGACATCAATGCCGACGCCCGCCGCAGCTGATGCTCCCGCTCCGGCTCCTGAGATGCCAGCCCCCGCACCATCGGTTGAAGACGGCATGCCACCTCTCCCAGACGGCGGCCTGCCCGCTGGCTGGACCATGGAGCAGTGGAAGCACTACGGCCAGCAATGGCTTGAGCAAAATCAGCAATGAGCCACGTTTGGCCACGATGCTGATGAAGCGCAGGGTTCAAGTCGGAGGCAACCTCGCAAACCTTGCCGGAGGGCATCACCATGTATGGAAACGGACAAGCACCCATCTTTATTCTGAAAGACGGTACACAACGAACCCGAGGCCGAACCGCTCAATCCAACAACATTGCAGCCGCAAAAGCCGTGGCTGATGCGGTTCGCTCCACGCTTGGACCCAAAGGCATGGACAAAATGCTTGTCGACTCGATGGGCGATGTTGTCATCACCAACGATGGCGCAACCATTCTCAAAGAGATGGACATTGAACACCCCGCAGCAAAAATGATCATCGAAGTCGCCAAAACCCAAGAACAACACTGCTTTGACGGAACGACGTCAGCGGTCATTCTCTCAGGTGAACTGCTCAAGCGGAGTGAGGACCTGATCGAACAAAACGTTCACCCGACGGTGATTTGCGAAGGTTTCCGCCTCGCCGCTGAGCGAGCCATTGGTTTGATGGAAGGCCATGGGATTTCCACCGAAAACGACGATGCTGTCCTGCAAGAAGTGGCCAAAACTGCCCTGACTGGGAAGTCCGCTGGAGCGGTGAAGTCCTTCATGGCAGACATCTGCGTTCGTGCCGTGAACGCCGTTGGCGTGATTGAAGATGGCGACCGAATGGTTGACCTTTCCGACATTAAAGTGGAGAAGCGTCAAGGCGGTTCCATCAAAGATTCATCCCTTATCGACGGTATCCTGCTCGACAAGGAACGTGTGCATGCAGGCATGCCTCGAAGCGTGAGCGGTGCCAAGATTGCCCTGGTGAACTCGGCCATTGAAGTGAAGAAAACCGAGGTCGACGCAAAGATTCAGATCACCGACCCAAACCAACTCGCTTTGTTTTTGGAGGAGGAAGAAAACTACATTCGAAACCTCGTCAACACCATCGAAAAAGCAGGCGCCAACGTTCTTGTTTGTCAAAAGGGGATTGATGAGCTCGCCCAGCACTACCTTTCTAAGAAGGGTATTTTCGCCATTCGTCGGGCCAAGAAATCCGATATGGAAGCCCTTGCAAAGGCAACCGGTGGAACGATCATCACCAACCTCGAAGACATGAGCGGCGACGACCTCGGCGAGGCCTCCCGTGTTGAAGAAAAGAAAATCGGAGATTCCGATATGACGTTCATCACCGGTTGCCCTGAAGCCAAGTCGGTGTCCGTGCTGCTCCGCGGGGGCACTGAACACGTGGTTGACGAGATTCGACGAGCCTTCGATGACGCCGTGGGTGTTGTTTCCGTCGCTTGGGAAGATGGCGCCGTGTTAACCGGTGGCGGGAGCGTCCTTGCGGCCCTTTCTCGAGACCTACGAACCTACGCCGAGACCGTCGGAGGTCGAGAACAGATGGCCATTGAAGCCTTTGCATCGGCCCTCGAAATCATTCCTCGCACGCTGGCTGAAAACGCTGGTCTCGACCCCGTGACCACCCTTATCGAACTGCGGAAGGCGCACGCTGACGGGCAGGGACACGCTGGCATCAATGTCTACGAAGGCGGCGTGGTTGACATGAAGGAAGGGAACGTTGTTGAGCCGCTCCGAGTGGTCGAGCAAGCCATTCAGTCGGCCACAGAAACCGCCATCATGATCTTGCGCATCGACGATGTCATCTCTTCCAAGGGCGTACCAATGGGTGACGGCATGGGTGACGGCATGGGCGACTTCCAGATGTGAAGTCATTTTGAGCGAAAATTCCGATGAAAATTTCCATCTCAGTGCCCCGTTTATGTCCTGCTGGAATAATAACGTTCAAAGGCCATTGAAGGGTGGCCGAAGTTGAGGGGGCTTGTTCTACAATGTCAGGTGTCGCAGGAAATCCACAACTTGCTATCTTCTTTGGTTCCCAAACAGGTAACGCTGAGGAGCTCGCAGGGAACACGGCTAAAATGGCCAAGAAAATGGGATTCGTTCCCGTAGTCCACGACATGGACGGGTTCAATCCCGCCCAATTTGCAGATTACAAGCGTGTGCTCATCATCACGTCCACGTGGGGCGAAGGAGACATGCCAGACAATGCAGAAGACCTCTGGGCGGCCACCAACGAATCCAATCCACCACTCGCCGGCGTGAGCTTCTCCGTTTGCGCCATCGGCGACACAGCCTACGACGAATTCTGCAAGGCAGGAAAAGACTGGGATGAAAAGTTCGTGGCCCTCGGCGCAACCCGGGTCCACGACATCAAACTGTGCGATGTTGAGTACGAACCCGAATGGAAATCATGGGCCGATTCAGTGCTCCCAGTCATGGCGGGCGTCGATGGAGGCGATTACGATGCAAGTGCTGCATCCGCTGCAGACACGCCAAGCGCAGACACCTCTTCAACCACGCAAGTCTCGAGCGCAGGCGCCTCCGATGCCCTCAATTCCGTGTTCGCTGGAGACCGCTCCATCAACATCCTCTTTGGCTCTCAAACCGGCAATGCAGCCGGTCTCGCAGAGAAGACGGCCAAGCTTGCCGCCAACTACGGACTGGAGCCCAACATCGTTGACATGGACGGCTTTGACCCCGGACGATTGGCGACGATGAAGCGGGTCATGATCATCACCTCAACCTGGGGCGAAGGCGAGATGCCGGACAACGCCGATGCCATGTGGAACGCCATCAACGCCAACGGCCCTGCCCTCGGATCGGTCCATTTCTCGGTGTGTGCCATCGGTGACACCGCCTACGATGAATTCTGCAAGGCAGGTCATGACTGGAACAACAAAATCGCATCGCTTGGTGGAACCGAAGCCTATCCGATTCAGGAATGTGACGTAGATTTTGAGCCCCCGTGGAAGATGTGGGTCGAGGAGGCTCTGCCTGTTCTTGCCTGTGTTGATGAATCCGGTACGCTTCAAGTACAACTTCTCGAAGAGATGAAGGCCTTCGGCGCCGGCGATGACGACGACGTCGTTGAAGGTGATTTTGCACCTGGAATTATTGACAAGGACATCATGACCATCAGGCTTGAAGTGTTCCGCTATTGCCCCGAAGCCGCTGAATCGGGGTGGGACACACTGACCTGCGACGTTCCCGGACACGCAACGGTTCAAGACCTCCTCACAACAATGCAACAGAACGTGGACGGCAGTCTTGCCTTCCGGCGTGGCAACGCAGCAGGAACGCCCACCACCGGTGTTCGAGTGAACGGCCGCATCGTTCTCGCTGATTGCGCCCAAATCGCCGATCTGGCAAAGGACGGCGGTCATGTTCGAATTGAGCCGCTTCCAGGCCACCCAGTCGTGCGTGACCTTGTTGTTGACACCGCTCGATATGAAAGCCACCGCAGCCGTGCTGAACCATGGATTCGAACCGACCCGAGGGAGGGTGAGCACCTTCCATCAGGGCAGGCGATGGGCACCATGGA
>CAXHCG010000166.1:0-3870 GCA_964014905.1 uncultured Candidatus Poseidoniales archaeon
ACCTTCGTCGGCAGCGTCAGATGTGTATAAGAGACAGGTTCGAACAGATGCCATCATTGCCACGGGTCGTTCGGATTATGCCAACCAAGTGAACAACGTGCTCGGGTTTCCTTACATCTTCCGAGGAGCCCTCGATGTTCGTGCGCGGGACATAACGCAGAACATGAAGATGGCAGCGACAAGAGCACTTGCCGCCCTTGCGAAAGAACCCGTTCCAGACTACATTTCTGCTGCCTATGACGGCGTCGTGATGCAGTATGGCCCGGACTACATCATTCCCAAACCCTTCGACCGTCGTGTTCTGATTTGGGAAGCCGCCGCCGTTGCGCAGGCCGCCATCGACGAAGGCATCGCCGGTGTTTCAGCGGAAGAATTCGATGTCAACCGGTACCGTGAGGAACTCGAAGCCCGACTGGGCGAGTCGTATTCCGTGATGCGGCAAATGATCAACCAAGTGAAAGGAAAGGGGAAGAGAATTGTGTTCCCAGAGGGCGATAAAGAACCCGTTCTTCGTGCTGCAGCGCAGCTTGTTGACCAGAACATTTGCCATCCGATTCTGCTCGGTCCCGTCGACCGCATCGACCGCATGGTGGAAGAGCTTGGCTTGAATTTTGATTACGAAGCCTACGATCCTCGCTATGATGAGCGACGAAAAACCGTTTACGCCAACGCTTTCTTCAAGCGAAGGCAACGAAAAGGAACAACGTGGCCAGATGCGGAACGGTTGCTCAAGAGCCGACCCTACTTCGCCGCTCAAATGGTTCATGCCGGGGATGCCGATGGGTTTGTTGGAGGCGTCAGTCGAAATTACGCTGACGTCCTTCGTCCAACCCTCGAATTGATCGGCAAGTCCAAAGACGCTCATTGCGTCATCGGCTGCTACATGATGAACGTCAAAGGGCGCACGATTTTCTTGGCTGACGCCACGGTCAACGTCTACCCAGACAGCCGAACGCTGGCGGAAATCGCCGTTCAAACGGCCAAGGTCGCCCGCCGATTCGGTGTGGTGCCGAGGGTGGCGATGCTCTCGTTTTCCAACTTCGGGTCCACTCGGGCGCACCGTTCGGATCGCATCGAAGAAGCGGTCGTTATGGCACGCACCTTGGACCCGACGTTGATGATCGACGGTCCGATGCAGAGCGACACGGCGCTGAATCCGGCCGTACAGGAGGCTTATCCGTTCATGAAGCTGGTCGGTCCTGCCAATGTCCTGATCTTGCCAAACCTCGCCTCGGCCAACATCGCTTACAAGTTACTCGAAGAATTGGGGGATGCTGAAATGACGGGGCCCATTCTCGAAGGCATGGCGCATCCGGTTCAACTCGTTGCTCGGCAAGACGGTGTTCGCCACATTGTGAACATGGCAACCATTTGCACGGCCGACGCCATTCGCAAGGACAACTACTGGGAAACACTCATCGACGACGAACCGACGTCGTCGTAGCGCAACACCGGTCGCCGAGGTCGCCATAGAGCACCGGTAAAGAATCCGGCACAGAGGCCACCGAACAGCAGGTTCACCCATCCCTCGGTTGCGTAACTCCCCATGCCCCGGAGGATGGGGATCAAGAACGAAGGTATGATGCCCAAGACGGTTGTCCACACCAGTTCCGTTCGAACGTTCCTCCAGACATCGGTGTTGCTCGGGACGCGTTTCGGAGGGTCCGTTCTGAGCGGTGTCAACGCCAACCGTGCCGCTACGTTGGGCAGTGGGCGATCGTGAGGTACGTTGGTCATCGCCGTGACTTTTGGGTTTCGTGGATGGACGGCGATGGCTGCCATCTGTGAGGCAGCGGGTCCGAGGAGTTCGCTGGGCCTCGGGCGGCCGTCCATCATTGCTCCACGATGGTTTGAGGAGGGTGCGTCGGCCAAGCGTTCGGTCCATCCTGTGCTGAGCTCGATTTTGTTTTGTTCACGGGCCACCAACCACTCAGCATGGGTGAGCGCTCGCACCTCCCACGCTCCGGGAAGGTCACTGGTCGCCTTCGAAAACGGCTCGCTTTCCATGAGCGTCCGAGACAATTCCTCAAGGTCAAGCGAAGTAAGTGCCTCCATCGGACCTTCGGAGGTTTGCTCATCCGGGCCGCCCATCACGGCGAGCACGTCTTGCTTGGCCAAGGGTGCAGCCATCGTGTAGAACGCTGGGGTTTTGGCTTCGTAGCAGGGGCGCTGTCCTGCGTATACCCATCCACCTTTGGTGGTTCCAATCGTGGTGATGGCTTCCTCGACGGGATGAAAGACGAGGCCACCCAGGGAGATGTTCACGACCATCCCTCAGTTGAGCGTGGCTTCCATTCGGTGGTACCACGCCATGCCGTCAACGTGGTCGGTCAGTTGTTCAAATTGTGGATAGGGGGAGATCGATCGGACGTATCCGAAAGCAGCGAAGTCAACAAGGTCGGGTGAAGCTCCGCCAAAGAACGGCTCTCCGTTGTGAGCGGCCATGAATTCAGTCAGCAGGTCATGCCAGAGTTGCTTTGGTTTTCGTCCGTCCTTTTTCACACGCTTCCGTGCGATGATGCCCCACATGATGGGGAACCCAGCCCACGCGTAAAGTCGCTTGGAAATGAATCCGAATTTCTCGATCTTTGAAATCCGAGTCGTTGTTTTCAGTGCCGAACCAAGGGTTCCGTATAGGATGGGTACGGTCGCTTTTGACATGTAGGTGTCTGCCCAAGTCAGCCATTCTTCTTGGCGAGCGGTGTCGCCTTGTGCGGCCATTTTTCCGTCGTTGTATGTTTCATCGATAAGCCGCAAGAGGGGAGTGGAATCGACATGATAGCCGCCTTTTTGGTCCGTAAAGACCGGAACTTTCCCCCAGTCCCCTGCAAACGCCACCTCTTTCTTGATCTTCATGCCGTTGACGCCGACGTAATTGACATCGATGTTCAGGTGTTCGAGGAGGCCTCGGACTTTCCAACAAAAAGGGCAGGAATAGAGGAGGTGAAGCGTTGGCGTTTGCCCCATGATTGCTCCAAGTTGGCCACCCTCTTCAAGGCTCGTTCTCTTGTCCCATCCCGGGCTTCCATCCCGCTTTCCAGAATTCAAGGTCGTCCAACCATCCAAGCCACTCTTTGTCCGTGCAGTTGAGCAACCTGAAGGCTCGCCCCTCCAATCCTTCACGAAGCGAAGGCGACATATCTCCAAGGTCCATGGCTTCCTTCCATTCAACCTGCATGTAACGAATTTGTCTTCGGGCCTCTTCGGGCTGATCGAAGTTCATTTCACACGCATCCCTCAATTCAGAAAGCCATGTTCGGGTGTCCTTTAGAATGGGGTCGTTGTTGTTGGGCGTGGTCTTCGCCTTCTTTCCAAACGGCCACCACCCCATGGCGGATGGTTGAAAGGACTGGTTCATGGTCTTGTCCATCCGCCAACGAATTGAAGAAGCACATTCGGGAGTGCACGCCATGGGCCGCTTGTTCGTGCACACCCACGGCGTTCCGAAGGAGAAAGCCATGAAAGCGCTCATCGAGATGTATGGGGGCCGCATGATGGGCAGGGGCGTTTCCATTGAACACCACTCAGCAAAACTTGACCCGGACGCTTACCTGGAACGCCTCCTCAGCAAACGCGGGAGCCTTATCCTCATGGATGAGGGTGGGGAAGAAATTGATTCCCTTGGCTTCGCTAAGCGGTTTGAACAATGGCAGTTGGCTTCGGAGGGCGTTCATGTGGCGATTGGCCCCGCTGAAGGATGGCCACAGCATGATGGCCTTGCTCGCCTTCAGCGAATTTCCCTCTCGCCGATGACGTTTCCGCATGAACTTGCGACGGTTATGCTGGTTGAACAAATCTACCGAGCCACCGAGGTTTTGCGAGGGTCTGGGTATCACAAAGCATGATAGCAGGGCGCCACAGAGGGGAATT
>CAXHCG010000167.1:0-3843 GCA_964014905.1 uncultured Candidatus Poseidoniales archaeon
TGATGGAAACGGAAAGGTTCGCCACCCGTCGGTGAATCTTGAAAAGCCCCCGCGCCGGTGAATCTTTTTTATCCCATTAGGTCGGTGTAAGGCCGAGGCCTGACAATGGACGAGGCAACTTTGGTCCTGAATGTGATGTTGTACGTGCTGCTTCCTCTCTGGGGAATTGCCGGTATGTTGGACTGGTGGTGCCACCGAAACACCGAGATTGAGAAGACATCCGGTCTCCACGAAGCCTCCATTCATTGTGTGATGGGCGTTCAGATTGGAATCCCCGTGCTCCTTTCCCTTGTGTTTGAAGTGAACGTTCTCATCATGTTGCTCTGTTTCGCAGCGCTTATCGCGCATGAACTGGTTGCCCACAACGAGTTTTTTGGTCTTCATCTTCTGACCACAATTTGGACAGATGATAACGTTCATGATGTTTGTTAACCTCTTTTTCACTTAATTTTTCACCCGTTGCTCTCTATGGCACGCCTTCAGTTTCAGTTACGTGTTGAATGAACGGGCCGACTGATGGTGGAATCGGGGGAAACCTTAGATGAACCTCCGGCAAACAATCACTCATGGAAGACTATTCCAGAGTTGGGATTGATTCGAAGCGAACCACGGCAGCGAGCGTAGCCATCGTCGGCGTGGTTGTGTATTTGGCCTTGGTGCACCTCAAGCCCATTCTCATGCCGTTGGCCATCGCCGTACTGCTGTTCTTTTTGATCAAGCCTCCTGAGCAGTTCATTCACGGAAAAGTCGGAAACCGATTTGTTTCCTACGGGGTCGTTCTTCTCACCTTCATCATCACGATGTACTTCATTTCGATTTTCCTCTATGAGCAACTTTCGCTGTTTGTTGATGAGGTCCCCGAAATCACCGCTGCCCTTGAGGAAAAGAGAGCGAAATATGCACAATCTGATCTTTACGGTCTTGAGATTATTTTTTCCGACTCAAGTTGGGTCGATGTTTTGGCTTCCCCAAGCAACATTGAGACGTTTGTCTTAGCGATCTTGGGTTCGCTTGGTGCGTTTGTTGGGACGATGATCACCGTTCTCATTTTTCTGCTCTTCATCATCCTCGAAGAGCACACCATCGCCAAGCGGTTTAACGCAGCTTTTCCTCAATCCACCGGGCGAGCCCGTAAGATTGTGCGAGATTCTACCGAATCCATCAGCGCCTATGTAGTCTCGAAAGTCACATGCAGTGGCGGGCAAGCCGTGGTGATGACCATCATCATCTCGCCCGTCGGGTTCGACATTCCCGGGTGGTTTTTGTTCGGTGTGCTGTGCTTTTTGCTTGACTTTATCCCCATCCTTGGGGCCTTGTTCGCTACCATCCCACCCGTGCTTATCGGATTCATTATGCTTGAACCAATGACGGCCCTCTTCATGCTCGTTCTTCTCATCGGGAATCAACAGATGTTTGGCTCACTGGTCGAACCGAACCTTTCTGGGGCTAAAATCGGTATATCCCCGCTTGTTTTGCTTCTCACCGTCATGGTTTTCTCCCAGGTTTGGGGAATCGCTGGAGCCATCATTGGCGCTCCAATGATCATCATGGCACGGCTCATTCTCGATGAAAATGAACGCACACGGCCGGTCGCCGTTATGATGGCCAACGACGTTGAAGAAGAGTAGCCAAGGATACCAACCAGAGCGCTGTTCAGGGCGGCTTCACATCTTGTGGATGGCGTGTCCAAGCGTGTCCAGAACGCCCTCATGGGTCATCTCGGTCATCGTTGGGTGAGCGTGGATGGTGTGGGCGATGTCTTCGAGGACAGCACCCATCTCAAGGGCCAAGGTCCATTCACCAACAAGTTCGCTAATGTGTGTACCGACGCCTTGAATCCCGAGAATACGGTGGTCGTCTTCTCGAGCCACCACGCGAACGAATCCGCCGGTCTTTTCGGCTTCCTGGGTCAATGAGCGTCCGTTGGCTGCGAGCGGGAACTTCCCAGTGATGACCGGATGACCGGCTTCTTTTGCTTGTTCGGGAGAGAGGCCGACTGAAACGATTTCTGGTTCGGTGAAGACAATGGCGGGGACGGCGACGGGGTCGTAGGCTCGCTTGTGTCCGGCGATGAGTTCTGCCACCATTTCCCCTTGGAACGATGCCACGTGAGCCAGCATCTCGCCAAGGTCGCACAAATCCCCGATGGCGTAAACGCCTTTCATGTTGGTTTCGCATCGCTCGTTGACCTTGACGTAGCCTCGCTCATCCAGAGCAATCCCGGTTGCTTCAAGGCCTGAGGAAGACGGTTTTCGGCCGACGGTGACGAGCACCTTATCGGCAACGAGGTGGTCCATCTTCTTGTCGTCTTTTTCGTTCTTGTCGATAAAGTTGAGTTGGACTTTGCCGCCTTTCGCTTTTTCTACACCTTTGGCAAACACACCGGTGTGGACCTTGATCTTGTTTTTCTTGAGGAACAACTCCAGCGGACGTCGTAGCTCTTTGTCAAACAACGGGAGGACCGAATCCATGGCTTCAACAACAGTGACTTCGGAACCAAGCATTCGGAAGGTGATGCCAAGTTCGAGACCGATGTAGCCGCCACCGACCACGACAACGTGGTCAGGTAGGGTCGCAAGGGAGAGCGCTTCACGGGATGAAAGCACATGCTCACTAAAGGGCATGAACGGCAGTTCGATGGGAACTGAGCCTTGGGCCATGATGACGTGTTCGGCCTGAATCAGCGTGGCATCTTTGCCTTCACCAATCTTGACGGTTTTCGCATCTTGGAACACCGCCCAGCCCGATACGAGTTCTGCGCCTGCGTTCTTGAGAAGGGCTTCAACGCCTTTGTTGAGGCGATCGACGATGCCTTCCTTCCAGCCGACCAGGTTTCCCATGTCCAGTTCGGCAGGGCCTGGAATGGAGATGCCCATGTGGCCGTCTTTCTTCGCATGTTTGGCGAGGTTGTGGAAGGTATGGGCGGCATGAATGAGCGCCTTGCTTGGTATGCACCCTCGAATGAGGCATGTTCCTCCGGCTCGTTCTCCCTCAACAATGATGGTTTTGAGGCCGAGCTGAGCGGAGCGGATGGCAGCGACATAGCCACCGGGGCCTGCGCCGATAACGAGTACTTGGCATTGCTTTGTCTTCATCAATCACACCTCACATGAAAATGGTGGCAGGGTGTTCGAGGTACGACTTAAGCAACTGAACCAACGTGGCTCCGTCATGACCGTCAACGACGCGGTGGTCCCATGATGAAGAGAGGTTCATGATGCGGCGAACCACAACGTGGCCGTTTTGGACAACGGCTCGGTCTTTGGCGTTGTGAACTCCGAGGATACCAACTTCTGGTTTGTTGATGATCGGTGTTGCACCGAGGCCTCCAAGGCGGCCAAGGCTCGTGATGGTGAAGGTTGAGCCAGTCAAGTCATCGACGCCGGCCTTGCCGTCTCGCGTGGCTTGAGTAACACGTCCCATTTCAGCAGCGGATTGCCAAACGTCCATGGCCTCAACGTGCTTGACGACAGGGACGTAAAGTCCACGGTCGGTTTGGGTAGCGATGCCGAGGTTGACGGCTTCGTGGCGAGTTACTACGCCTGCTTCGTCATCGTAAACCGCGTTGCATTCCGGTCGTTGAGCAAGGGCCTTGACCAAGGCTTGCATGATGAACGGAAGGTAGGTGAGCTTCGGCGCTCCTTCAGGGCGAGTTGCATTGAGGTGTTGGCGAAGGGCCTCCAGCTCGGTCACGTCGACCTCTTCGAAATACGAGAAGTGAGGGATGGTGCTGTAGGACGCCATCATGCCGTCAGCGATTTTTCGGCGGAGACCGATGACCTTGATGTCCTCCGTACCGTTTCGTGCGACCTTCGGCACGCCTCCCATCGGCATTGAGGTGGT
>CAXHCG010000168.1:0-3822 GCA_964014905.1 uncultured Candidatus Poseidoniales archaeon
GTCCTGCAAATTCTGTCCCCGGTCGAGCACAAATTTTGCTATGGCCGACGCAGCGTTCTCGGTATCGGTCATGTTAAAGAATTTACATTCTTCCTGATAAAACATCACCCGTTAAGTCGCCCTGTGGCTGCTTTCAAAAGGCCAAGGAAGGGTGGACTGGGTTTGCCGGGGCGCGACTTGAATTCTGGATGAAACTGGACTCCGACGTAATACGGATGGTCGTTGAGTTCGAAAATTTCACAGCGCTGTCCTGAATCGTCTTTGCCTACGAAGAGCAACCCCGCTTCTTCAATACGCTCGATCAAATCCGGGTTCACTTCGTATCGGTGTCGATGCCGTTCATCCACCGTTTCACCGGCCCCGTAGAGTCCACGGATGGTGGACCCTTCGTGTTGCCAAATCGTTGGTCTGCTACCCAACCGCATTGTACCGCCCAGGTGGGTTTTGGAAATTTCTGGCATGAACACGATCGCTGCGTGTTCAGGGTTGTCCTCAAACTCAGTGGAATTTGCACCGGACATGCCGAGCACGTTTCGACAGAACTCGATGGTGGCGATTTGCAAGCCAAGACAGATTCCAAGGTACGGGACGTTTTTGACACGAGCGTGGCTGGCGGCGAGAATCTTCCCTTCCACGCCTCGATCACCAAATCCGCCGGGAACAAGGATGCCTCCCGCATTGCGCAGCAACTCCCACGCCGATGCATGTTCGGTGGCGTCCCATCCCTTTTCGAGATGGCTGGCTTCGATCCAGTCGATCACCAATTTTCTGTCAACCGCCATCGCGGCATGTTGCAGGCTTTTGATGACCGAGAGGTAAGCATCGGACAAGTCGGTGTACTTTCCAACCATTGCGATATGAACTTCCTCGGTCAATGTGTCAAGATGGTGGGCCATGGTCGTCCATTCGTCAAGGAGGCCAGTTACCGTGCAATCCACGCCGAGAATATCGCACAATCCTTGTTCGTGGAGCATCAGCGGGACGTGGTAGATGTTAGGCACATCGTGGGTCGACATCACGGCCCCCGGTTTAACATGGCAAAAAGCGGCCAATTTGTTGCGCGTCTCTTCGGTGAGGGGTGAGGACGAGCGACAAACGAGAATGTCCGGCGTGATGCCAAGCCCTCGAAGTTCTTTCACCGTGTGCTGAGTTGGTTTTGTTTTCTGTTCTCCCACTGGACCCATGACGGGAACGAGCGAGACGTGGACGAAGGTCACGTTTTCTCGTCCAACCCTGAATTGGAATTGACGAAGTGCTTCGACGTAAGGTGAGGATTCAATGTCGCCGACGGTCCCACCCAGCTCAATGATGCAGGCATCGGGCGTCGCTTCACTTCCGTCGGCTGGTCGAGCCGCGACATCTTCAATCCAGTCTTGGACAGCATCGGTTATGTGTGGAATAACCTGAACGGTTTTGCCCAAGTAGTCACCTCGTCGTTCGGCTTCGATGACTTTGGCGTAGATTTTTCCGGTGGTGAGGTTGTTGTCTCTTGAAAGGTTGATGTCGAGGAACCGCTCATAGTTTCCGAGGTCGAGGTCAACCTCTCCGCCGTCATCAAGAACGAACACTTCCCCGTGTTCAAAGGGCGACATTGTGCCAGCATCGCTGTTGAGGTACGGGTCAATTTTGATTGAAGTTACACGCAACCCAGCGGCTTTGAGCAACACGCCGATGCTGCTAGCGGTGACCCCTTTTCCTAGCCCGGAAAGGACCCCTCCACTCACCACGACGTACTTCATTGCACCATCAACGGGGTAAATTGCCGTCGCGCATATCATATCAACATTGGCCAAGGGCACCTAGTTCGGCCCTACTCTAGATTCAAGTATCGTCGGAATTAGTCGGAGTCATGTCGGGGACACCAGGAGACACCATCTTGGTAACCGGCGCTTTGGGGCAGATCGGAACAGAACTTGTCGAGGCCTTGCGAGAAAAACACGGAGCCTCTGCCGTGATCGCTTCCGACATCAGAAGCGCCAGTGGAATGAGCCCCGACAGCGATGGTCGTTTTGTCGTCCTTGACGTGTTGGACACTGAAGCCATCATCCAGACGTGCATCAGCAACGGTGTCGGGACCATCTATCATCTGGCTGCCTTGCTTTCCGCTACTGGAGAGAGAAATCCAGAGCTCTGCAGGCGAGTCAATGTCGGAGGGACGGTCTCAATCCTTGAGGCTGCCAAAGCGTGCTCTCTTAGGGTGTTCATTCCCTCCTCAATCGCCGTTTTCGGACCGGACGCTCCCAAGCATGCCCCACAGCACACCGCGCTCAACCCAACCACGGTGTACGGTCAGACCAAGGTTGAGGGGGAAGCCTTAGCGATGGCATCGTGGAACGATTTTGGAGTCGATGTCCGAGGCATCCGCTATCCTGGCTTGGTTTCGTACAAAGCTCCAGCAGGAGGCGGTACCACGGATTATGCCGTTGAGATTTTCCATGCCGCCATCCAGACCGGTCATTACGATTGCTTCGTCCGCGAGGACACCCGTCTTCCAATGATGTACATGGACGATGCAATCCGTGCAACCTTGATGTTGATGGACGCTCCAAGCCATCTTCTTGGGGCAGCCAGGGCAGGGTACAACATTGACGGTCAATCCTTTACCGCGAAAGAGCTTGCCGATGCTATTTCGGAGCAAGTTGACGGGTTTCACTGCGAGTTCTCACCCGATGTGCGTCAGAAATATGCCGATTCTTGGCCGGATTCAATCGACGGTTCTTTGGCCAAAGATGAGTGGGGGTGGACGCCCGATTATGATCTTCCAAAGATGGTTCAAGCCATGCTTGACGGGCTTTCTAAACGGGCCACTGAGTAATACAACTCGCGTTGGTTGCCTCGACGACGCAGGCTACAGCCAAGGTCATGCTTTGATCCAGCGGTACCGTCGAGCTCCTTCTTCAACGCCTTCTTCACCGATGTCGACCAGGGCAAATTCACCTTTCGGCTCGATGACGCTGCTGTCTTGCGTTCCTTTGTGGAGGTTCTCGTAAGTGATGTGATCGATGGCCATACGACCGGCAAGGCGCTCAAAGAGGTGCCATGATGCCACGACCTCCCGCCAGCGAGGACTCACTTTGCCTTCAAACACTTTGGCTTTGGCTCCCGAACCATAGCCACACATACCGAACAAGGCATTGTCGAGGTTGGTGTTGTCCTCTAAATCGGATTCGAACGTTGACATGAGCGCCAGGAAAATCGAACCGGTGTACTGGTTGCCGATGAGGCTGCTTGCTCGTTGGCCTTTCTCAATACGGCTGGCGTGGAATTCAGTGTATTGGGGCGTTTTTGAAATTCGTCGTCGATAAGCATCCTTTTCGCGTTCCCACTCGGCGAGTGTTTCCTTGTTTTCAACCTCAGGTCGTCCGGGCATGGGACCGATGGAATCCACCACGTCCTTCCACATTGCCGTGTGTTCTCGGTCGTGGCGGAACACATCTGGGAACATGCGCTTTGCCTGGTAGGCGTAGGGCAAATGCATGATGATCCGAGACCACTGTTTTGTGAACGGGTCATCGGATGCTGGTGCGATTCTCCCCGCTCGTTCGGCTTTTTGACTGAAGTCGAAGAAGGCTTGACGGACAGCGTTTTGGTAGCAAAGATTGGAAAATTGTCCGTCAAAGACAGGGTCGTCGCGATGCACGCTCACCTTTTCTTCTCCATGGGCAAAGATTCCAAGTTTACGAACGGTGGATTTGGGCAAATGTCGAATCATTCGTTCGACCAATCCCTTTTTGACGGTTTGGCCGGCTTCTTGGGCAAGTTGAATCACGTTGGAAACTGTCTCTTATACACATCTCCGAGCCCACGAGACCGCTGATAATC
>CAXHCG010000169.1:0-3820 GCA_964014905.1 uncultured Candidatus Poseidoniales archaeon
GCACCGCTTCCGCCAACCGGGCTGCCGGACGGGTGGACGCAGCAACAGTGGAATTCCTACGGCTGGCAATTCATTGACGCCCTTTCCAAAAAGTGAGGGAGAAGACGGTGTCTGAGGAGTCCGTTGAAGGCTTGGTCGTTTTGACCGAGCGTACGGTGAACCTCATCAATCAACTTAGCATGCCCCTCGTTGAGGTTTCATTGGTAATACAAAAGCACATGAACCAACTCATGGAAACCTTGACGCAACACCTCGAAGCAACAGGAGAGACCGTTCACGAGCGTGTTCTCAAGCCATGGCCGCTGGACAGTGCGTTGGTGGAATCAGAAAACACGTTTGCTCTGGACAAGGTGATGGACATCATCGACCACCAACGAATGGACATCCTCGACACCCTCATTCGCGTGACCCTCATCGAAATTAACGCCACCATCATCGACGCTCTTTTGGCGCTGCGCCAATGGGAACACCTCGCACGAACCCAACTTGCTTCTGCCATCGGACCGGGTCAATTGTTCTCACCGCTATCCATACCGGATGATTGGTAGGCAGGGATTCAAAAAGTGCCGATGAGAGGAATGAACGATGAAGCGACCAAACGTGGCGTTGTTGTTGATGCTCATGTTCATGAGCAGCACACTCTCAGGGTGCCTTGGCGAAGACGGTCTTGATTTGATTCCAGAGAAGAAGGGCGTTCCTGGTGGCCTCACGCTCGCGTGCTTGCGCAGCAGCATGTACACCTCCATGGTGATTGAAATCAACCACGACCCCGGGTACCGCCCCTTCTCGAGCAGCACGGACCTTTTGGTAGAACGACTGGAAAGCGTGTGTGACAAACCCTCCGGCATTTCCGTTGAATTCAACGAGGTCAACTTTGATCAGCAAGGGTCATGGTCTGCTCAAGATGTCCGCGATAAGGGATGGGAAACAAAATCCAACTCGCCTCGCGAAGGGACAACCCTCCACTGGCAGGTGCTGTTCCCCGCAGGAACCTATGAGACCGATTCGGTGCTGGGTGTGGCGGTTGATGCCTCAACCGTGGCCCTGTTCAGCGATTCAATTGATGAATCAGACGGCCCCTTCGGACGGCCCTCGGTTGAGGACGTGGAAAACAGCGTCCTTGTTCATGAAGTTGGCCACCTTTTGGGACTGGTCAACTTGGTGTATCAATCACCCATTGACCATGAAGACGATGAGCACCCCGGTCACTCCAACAACGAAGACTCAGTGATGTACTGGGCGATTGAATCAACGGACGTTGCCAACTTCATCTTTGGCAGCCTCCCCAGCGACTTTGACGATGCAGACCGATCCGATTTGGCGGGTTTAGCCGATGGTTCTCTCTCAATTCGCGATCAGCTCTGGCCATGAAGTTCGCCCATGGTCTGCACGGCGTCTCGCCATGCGTCAAAAATTGACCAGAGGTAGAGGCCAATCCACAGCACGAGTGTCAGGGCGAGCGGGATTTGTAACAACGACCATTCAAAACCACGGCGATGGTTTCGATTAAAATGTTGGCCAAGGAAAAGGAACGGAACCGCTGCTAACACCGCCGCAATCAATGGACGCAAGGCTCCCCACGTGCCTACGCCAAACGTAATTTCTCGCCATATTTCCCTGACAATGCGTACCGGCAGGACGCCCGTTTTTGGGGTGGAGGATGCAGGTGCCATTTGGACAACCAACTCCTCTTCCATGGAGGTGGCTAGCCTCTCTTGTTTGTCAAGATGACGCCGAATTGATGAGGGGATGAATGAAAAACTGCTTTTCTTATGGACGGCCATGCACCCAAATATGCGCGTGCTCGTGACCGGGTTTGAGCCGTTTGGGGGCCACGCCACGAACGTCAGCCAGACGGTGGCCAAGCACTTTGACGGCGTCCGCTCAATTCCATGCCCTTGGACACGTCAGTCGTTTGAGGTGGACGTGGAGTTCGATGTTCTCAGCGTGGACAAGGACGGTGCAGCGGTCACAGCCCACCGAATTCGGGGGGGCGAACGATGGGATGCCGTTCTTCATCTGGGCCTTTGCGAAACCTGTACTGAACCTCGGATAGAGGCTTTGGCTCATGATTGGCTGGACATGCGGCTCCCCGATAACCAAGGCCGTCAAGTCTCCAAACAACCCATTGACGGTGAGGGGCATCGCGGCTGTTGGTTGGACCTCTCCTTGTGGGAGAAAGGACGTTTTCCGATGAACTACACCGTTTCCTATGATGCAGGGGCGTACCTTTGCAATGAAACCTACCACGCTACGCTCAAAGCTCAGTGCCAACACAACCAGGCTTCCCCCGTGCCAAGCCCTACGCTCTTTCTCCACCTCCCATCCGAGGCGACCATGTCGGTCGGCACCGGCATTGGTTTTGTCGAAGCATGCCTCGGCTACATGCTTCGCCCGTACCCCAAATCCCCTCAACACGTGGTCGCTGCGTGCTTGTCAGACGGAGATCGTGTTTTGGTAACTCAACGTTCGACCACCGAATCAGATCCTGATCGTTGGGAATTTCCTGGTGGGAAGTGCGAGGAAGGCGAGGATTGGTCCAAAGCCTTGGTTCGGGAACTTCAGGAGGAACTTTCCTTGGATGTGGCGGCTAAGTTTCCATTGGGTTCTTGGTACCGGGAGCGTGGGGAGAAGGCATACGTCATACACTTGGTTTCCACCGAACTGGTCGGAGAGAAGAGGGACATGCAATTGTCCGTTCATCAAGCTGAACAGTGGATTTCAATGGTTGAGCAAAGCCCGCTCGAATGGGCAGGAAGGGACGGAGAGATGGCTGCCTTTCTTTTTGAAGCCTTTAGACCCATGTCGTAGCTTCTCCGTCTTGTTCCATTGAACGTTCATCGTTGATGTGCCGTGGCACCTGACTTCGTCCAGCGTGCCACGTTGCCGCCTGCAACCAGTCCTCAAGTCCGGACCCGGAAACAGTGATTTGAAACACGCCTCCAACCGGGTCATCTCCGGGGATTGGGAAGGCGATTTTTCCTGCCACAGCGGCCTGGCGTGCAATCGAAAACGTCGTCGTGTCCTCGCTCATTTCCATGGACATCGTGTCGAGGGCGGTGTCCAGGATTCGTTGTTCGTGAAGTTGTTGCAAAAAAACGCCCAATGAGACGTCTTCAAAGGTCCATGTGGTGTTGGAGGGCTGGCCCATCGTTGGTTCGCTGTCCATCGTTTCTCTGGAGGCTTCAGGAAACAACATCTGCAGGGCGTCAAGGACTTTTTGCGGTGAATCAACACCCGCTAAAGCGGTCGTGATTTTTGTGGAAAAACCTTCTCCAGTACCCGTTAAGCGGAGTCGGGTCGAGTCCATGTTGGCCCGAGGCACTGCACCTCAAAGAACATACCTCCGGTGGGACCCACATGCGAAGAGGTGAAAGCGGAAAGGTCCATCCACAGACCATGGATGCAATCGGAGGCCCGTCTTTGGCAACCGTCATCCCGGTCTACAACGAGGCCGACCACATCGAGGCCTGTTTGATGAGTCTGCTTCATCAGAGTCTCCACCCGTCAAAGCACATGATTGTGGTTGTCGACGGTCGTTCCACTGATGGGACGGTTGAATTGGTCGGCAAAATCATCAAGCAACACCAGGGTGATGATTGGCCCCTCTTGCAGTTGGTGGATAATCCAAACCGGAGTGTGCCGCATGCCAGAAACATCGCGTTGAACTCACTCCCTCCAAGCGTTGAATTTCTTGTTGAAATGATTGGCCATGCCACCGTTGGGCCCCAGCATCTTGAGCAGCGTTTGGTGGCATGGGATGCGTGCCTGGAACTGTCTCTTATACACATCTCCGAGCCCACGAGACCGCTGATAATCT
>CAXHCG010000170.1:0-3818 GCA_964014905.1 uncultured Candidatus Poseidoniales archaeon
CTGATTCCCAAGGTGGATTCGCTGGCAACGTGAGTGTTCACGATGACAATTACGGAAACAAATACGGTTCCATCGCTTACTTCTCTGGCAATTCATGGACGGGGGTTTCTCAAGTCTACAACGTGACAGAATCTCGAGTCACCGTGCAATCCGAGCAAATTCCATCACCCGGAAACGGTGAACTCTACCCGGTGAGCATCAGTTGGCTGGGCGCTGAGTGTCCGTTCGTCCAAGACGAGTGTTTGCAACTCCCCGGAACCGTGGCGTTGCCCCCGGCCGGCATGCCGCTTGCACTGGAACTCGTAGAGAACGCGACGGTCTTCTCCTTTGCTGATTTGCAAAACTTTGATTCCTCGATGATTCACATTCAAAATCAAAACACGGCTTGGGGTTCACAAGTTCGTGAAGGTGAATTGGTTCGCTACCAAGTAAAGGCCAAGAACTCCAACGTTGAGGGGGCCACGGTCATCATCAAGGATTCGACCGGTCTTCCGCTCTACGAATTAACAACGGATGCCTTTGGCTTCACGCCCCAAGTCTCTCTGCCTTCTGATTTCCTCCTCGACCGTAATTGGAATCACGTGGTTGGCGACAAAGGCGCAGCGATTCCCGGTTCAAACGACGGAACGGGTCAACCCATCGTCGTTGACGAGGACTCCTGCGCAGACGGTATCGACAACGACGGCGACACCTACGTTGACGGTGATGACAGCGACTGCATCAACGGCCGCGAGCGGCCCTTTTACAGCGTTGAAGCCTTCAAGTTTGGAAGCGGTCGAGACGACTTCTCCTATGTTCTTTCAGGACCCGTTGACGACATCATCAACCTTGAAAATCTTCGACCAAGCGTGAGCGTGAATGAACCCGATGGCTATTCCTACGCCACCACCGTCCGCATCACCGGTCAGGCATGGGACGGCGCAAAGTGGCCCTATGCAAACGACAACACGGCTGAACAAGCCCAGTTTGGTATGGTGAAGCGGGTTGAGATTCAACCTCCCGGCTCAAGCGATTGGTTCTACGCCTCTGACTCCTCCGGGGCGAACGGCGAAATCACCATGGAAACGCATCCGTTCAAGGACTGGGTGTATGAATGGGACGGCGCCGCTCACCCGGAAGGCGAGGGCGACATCACCTTCCGCATTCGGTCGTACGACGGTTTGGATTACTCTCCGATTGAAGTTAGGCAGTACAAACTCAACCTTGTACCGCCAACCATTTTGGTTGATGTCCCGACCCAAGGCAGCGTTCACCAAAACGGTAAGGTGCTCTTCCAAGGAACGGCATTTGATCCCTACCAGGGAACCTACGGCAGTGACGTCAAGCAGATTTGGTTCAACATCAAAGGGCCAAACGACTTCGAACAGCAATTCTTCCAACAAGGTTCAACCACGTGGTCATACGAGTGGATTGTTTCTGAACTTCCCACCGGCGAATACACCGTCAAAGTATGGGCTGCTGACAGCGACTTTTGCATTGACGATGTCTCCGAGTGTGTGGTTGAAACCCGAACCATTACGATCAACAACGATAACATTCCACCCAACCTCCAACTCTCATGGATTGGTGCAGAGGACCAGTCCTCTGGAGGCATCGATGGAGACACCGTGCGTGCGTCAAAAGAGACCAAAATCATCGGTGTCGCTCGGGACATCGGAGGTTTCGTGACCCGGGTCGAGATTGAGATTACCGACTTGGCCAACGGCATCGTGCTGAACAACGGCCCACTTCCAGTGACAAACTTTGCCGTAGACGGTTCGTGGATGGCCACATGGGACACGTCCAAGTTGGTTCATGACAGCGTGTACTCCGTTTCGGTCAAGGCATACGACGGTGATGATTATTCAGAAACTTCCGTTTGGCGAATGACCATCAACAATCCACTTGACGCGGAAAACATTGACCCCGTGTTCAACGAAACAGGCTGGGTTTCCACGTGGACCATCTTCTGCGACGTGAACTCCAATTCGTTTGATCGCTGCGGTGGAGGCATCACCTTTGACCTCGCTGAATATTTTTCAGACCCTGACGGAACGGGCGTTGCTGGAAACGATTTGGAATTCTATGTCTTTGACGACGACGGTACCATTGAGGACGATTTCTATGACGATTTCATCACCATCACACCCCTCGGTGTGTTGACCTACGACCCAATGTCCTACATGGCGCAAACAACGGCGAGCATTCCAGATTGGTCGTTGAATGGCGTGATGGTTTACGCACAGGACGATCAAGAATCCAAAGCCTTCTCACTCCGGATGAACTTCCTCGTGCGCGCTGTTGCGTTCACCGTTGAACGGCTCGATACTGGAGACATTACCGTGGAAGATCCAGCAGAATTTTCGGGTGAAGGCCTCCCAGGAAGCCTTGTCATTGCACGATTTGCAGATGGAAACGCCAAACTCAACTCAACCCGTGTTCTCTCCGACGGTTCATGGGCCATGCAACTGACCGCCGGTCAACTCAGCGGAGTTGAGGGCTCCTCCGACGTCATCTTTGAGATGGATGGTCAAATCTTCAAGTTTGCAGGACAAACAGACAACGCTGAATTTTCCATTGTCGTGTCCAGCGGCGATGATGGCGGTTCGGGCATCGTCACCATCGTTCTCATCGTTCTGGCCGTCCTTGCTCTTCTCGGAGCAGGTGCTTTCTTCTTCATTGAATTCGAAGAAATTCTGGATGAAGATGAGTTGACTGGAGACGATAGCGTGGTTGAAGAGGACCCGTATGCGTGGGCGAAGGCCAAGCAGACCCCCACAATTCACCAGGAAGCAGCGGCGCCTGCGCAAGCATCTCCTGCCGTTGAGGCCGCTGCACCGGCTGCCTCTCAGCATCCTGGTTGGCTTTGGGACCAAGCGACCAATCAGTGGGTCCCCGACCCAAACTACCAGCAACCACCTCAAGAGTGAGCGTTGGGGGATGAAGCATGGCCGCACAGGCAAAACCCGGTGTGCAGGAACGTATTCTGCTTCACCTGTTGGATTATTCCGACTTTAAGGACAGCATCGAGGTCCCTTTTGCCCTTTCCCAAATGGGCATTGCAAACGCCGTTGCCATCGCTCGGTCAAACGTTCCAAGGGCCATTGCTGGATTGAAAGATCAGGGCATCCTTGTTGAACGTCAGGCCCACGTCAAAGGTGTATCTCGGAAACGAAAAGCGTATTTCTTGACCGATAGCGGTGTTTCCCTGGCCAATGAAACATGGGAACGTCTTTCGGAACTGCCCGTGCGCTGCATTTTGGATGATCAACCGGCCATTTCAACGACGCTTGGTGCGGCCAAGGGCGTTCTTCCATTTGAGATGCGTCCGGTTGACATCATACGTTACATCGACGAAAACAACTGCCTTGACGTACGGAACTTATCCGCAGATTTGGTCGAAAGGGATTTGTCCAAGCACGTCGAAAAGCAGCTTGTCACATCCCTCGCAGACCTCCCACGCCTCCGCCATTTCTACGGTCGTGCGACCGAACTGGACAACATGGTCAACCTCTTGGAAGCAAGGGCAACAACCTTGTTGGTGCCCGGAATTGCTGGCATTGGGAAAACCACGGTCGCCTCGAAATTGATTGAGCGGTTCATGCATCGTAGAAACTTACTGTACCATCGCTGCCAAGACTGGGAAGGTTCTCGCTCGTTCTTTGAATCCGTCGCTGATTGGCTCTCCAGCATGGGCAATGCGGATTTTTCGACGTACCTTGCGGCGACGCCCGTGCCACAACCCGCTGACGCCGCTGGACTTTTGGTTGAAGCCTTGGCAGGTACGCCTTCCTTGCTTGTTATCGACCTGTCTCTTATACACATCAGACGCTGCCGAC
>CAXHCG010000171.1:0-3807 GCA_964014905.1 uncultured Candidatus Poseidoniales archaeon
TACACTCGAACCTTCGTCGGCAGCGTCAGATGTGTATAAGAGACAGGTGTCGGGTACGCCCGGCACCGGCAAAACCTCGGCGTGTGCGTTCCTGGCGGGTTTGGGATGGAAGGTCCTTTCACTGGCAGATTTAGCGGGCGAGCACGGTTGTTTGGAGGCGGTTGACGCCATGGATGGTGCAGCGCCCATTGACATCCATCGGCTTGCGGATGCGTGGGAAGCGCCCAAACAGGGGCGGTACTTGGTGGACGGGCACCTCGCGCATTTTCTTGACGTGGACGGTATTGTGCTCCTTCGTTGCCCACCATCGACCCTTCGCGCACGTCTTCTCCAACGCGAATACAGCGAGGCGAAAATCCGAGCCAACGTCGAGTGGGAGATGACCAGCGGCCACTGGGCTGAACTCTTGGAGTTTGATATCGAACGGCCCGTCGCTGAATTTGACACCGCCTCCCTGACCGTCGAGGCTCTTGGTGAGGCGATCGATGCGTGGTCCAACGACGGCCTACCAGCAAGCGATTTGCGTCATCAGGCGTCCGAGGCCATCGACTGGCTCGGGGAATCGCTGAATTAAGCGAACCACCTCCACAAACCATAACACCCTCTCGGAGGTGGTTGAGGCATGGCCCTTGAGAAAATGCGACGAAGGTGGGAAGCCTGGCTCCAACCGGTGTTGAATGCCTTTTCCAACTTCTCACCCGCTACGGTGACGTGGATGGCTCTGCCGTTTGGTGTCGCTGGCGGCCTTCTGGCAACCTACGCTCCTGACGAGTCTGCAGGTGGGTGGTGGCTTTTGGCCGGTGCGCTGAGCATTGGGTTGGCGATGATCTTTGACGGGCTCGACGGGTCCTTGGCTCGGGCAAAGGGGGAAGTAACTCGCTGGGGAGACTACCTCGACCACACCATCGACCGGGTGCTTGACGGAGTCTGGGTGGTCTGCATCAGCGCCTCTGTCTTTGTTGGCGACATGACCCTCGGCTTTGCTGCTGCCTTTCTGACGTTGATGGGTTCTTACATGGGTACGCAGGCGCAGGCCGTGGCTGGATCGAGAAACTACCGCGGGTTTTCCCGAGCGGACCGGACGGTGCTGACGCTCCTTTCGCTGGTCGCCATGGGCATCATGCTGCTGGCCGGATGGTCCATCGACGCGACCTACCCTGGGTGGTTCGATCATATCCCCGTAAATCCCCTCAGCCTCATCGTGTTCATCTCCGCTCTTGGAGGGATGTGGACGTTTAGCGTCCGTTTCATGCAAGCCAAGGGTGAGATTCAACGGCTTGACGCCGAGGACCCTCTGCCCCAGCCGGAACCAAAAAATTCGAACCGTTCCTGAACTTGGTGGCAAACCCATTTCGGTCCAGTGATAGCCTGTTTTGGGCTTGTTGAAGCGACATAGTCATAACGGACGAAGGGCACATATGGATTGATGGGTAGCCCAATGGCTGAACAAAACGGTGGTCTGCGCGCCGTTATCCTTACCGCAGTCATGCTTCTTGCCTTGGCGCCATTGAGCCCCGTGTCCGCCAACAGTGAAGGGGAACCGGCGAACCTGCAAGCACAGAACCTTACAGCCATTTTTGACGACGCTACAGAAACCACCCTTCTCACGTGGGAAAACATTGCAACGGGCGGTACAGAACTGAACGGTTTGTTCAGCGCCACCTACATGCTCTACCGGCACACCGCGCCCATCACGGCCACGAATCTTGACAGCCTAGACCACTTTGGAGAGGTGGATGCGTGCGACTCAGGAGCCGCAGGAGGCAATCCGTTCAACTGCCAAGGGGGCTCGCATCCTGGCCACACGGTCACCTTCCCCGTTGAGCCGGGCACCAACGGTTCGTTCTACTACGCTATCACCACGCTGCTGTCCAACGGCACCGAGGCGGCTGAACTGCTCTTCAACGGTTCACACATCTACGAACCCGTTGTGGAAATCACCCGTAGCGTCCACACCCCCTTCATCATCTCCGTTGAGTTTGACGCCGCTGAGAGCCAAACCAACCTCAACTGGCTGAACTACAACTCCATCAACAACATTCTTCCGAGCACGGGACCGGACGCCCTTCAAATTCGAGTTTGGCGAACCGATTACCAAATCACCCGGGAACTCGGCTCGTACCTTCTTGCACAGGAGACGCCCATCGCAACGCTCAACGCCACCGACACCACCTACGCCGTCACCATCGCCCCCAACACCCAGCGCAGCAGCTACTATTCGATCACCTACCTGATGCCCAACTACACCGAATTTGGAGACGACTACGAGGACATTCGTTTCGTCGGACAGAACACGATGAGCGAACCCGTTGTGGAAGACAACCGTCCTCCCGACCAACCAATTTTGCTTTCTGCCCTGTTTTCATCCAACGCTGACGGCTCGGGCACGACGACCATCACTTGGGGCGATGTCGCTGGAGAAACGGGCGAAACCTACCGCGTTTACCGCTCTGACCAACCGTTCACCAGCATTCTGCGAAACGACGTGGCGTTGTTGGTTGAAGGCATCCTTGAAGGCATCAACTCGTACGAAGTCCAAGTGAGCCAGGGTTTCCTTGGCTTCTCCTATTACTGCGTGGTCACCGTTGACGCTACCGGCGTCATCAACACCGACACCACCGGTGATGCGTGCACCAACGGCATCGAAGAAAATGCGTTCTACGGTTGGGTGGCTGAACCCACCAACGTTCATGCCGAGTTCATTGGCGACCGGACCACCCGAGTCACGTGGAGCGATCAGCTTGGAATCGAAGGGGAAATCTACCACATCTGGCACACGACCTACCGCGTCTCGGGCGCTCAATTCGTTGAAAATCAGACCATGATGTATCTCGGAACGGTCGGCGACGGGATTGGCTCGTTTGACGTTGAAGTGCCCGACGACGAATACCGAACCAACTCGTTCTACTTCGTCACCTCCGAGGCCCTCTACGGCAACATCAACGGTACCTACCACTACACCGGACTGGTTCAGAATTACTTCCAAGTGCCCTTCGAGGACACCCGTGCGCCCAACCCACCTCGAATCAAGAACGCCTTCTCGGTTGGTTCAATGAACCTCGTCAGCCTTGAGTGGTTTAACGAAGATGAGAACAACGAATCCTATTCGATTTGGCGCCACTATGGTGAGCCCTTTGGCGTGGATGACAACGATGTCTCCACCATTGACAGCGATGGCTGGGAACTTGTGCTTGGCGACATAGACGCCACCCTCACCATGAGCGACACCCTCACCCGAGAGTTTACGATTCCACCCAGCGTTGACCGAAACGTCTGGTACGCCGTCACCATCACGGATGAATTTGGAAATTTCAACGGCGAAATCTTCGCCGGGTTCGGTGGAAACGCCTTCAAGGTGGCCGAAGACACGCTGCTTCCAGAGGGTGAATTGTCCGTCTTCGATGATGAAGGCCTCCTTTACGACAGCACCACGCTCGTCGCTGGACAATACTCCCTTCGTGTTCAGGTAAACGAGGACCTCGGCACCACGCCAACGATTCACATCACCACTTCGGACGGGGGCGTCCTCACCGGGGTGGATGAACCGCTTTCCCTGCTCCAAGACAACCGAAACAACCCGGACTTGGGGCCGCTCTACACCTACGACTTCAGCATCTCATCCAACTCGAACGCTGGCGACATGGCCATCCATGTCGTGATGGAAGACGAATCCAACAACGAAGTGAATCAAAGTTGGGAACACCTTTCCATCGACGCTCGGTTGCCGGCCATCGACATCTTTGCCCCGACGCCCTTCAACGATGGCTCAAAGTACCTCTATGGGAACAAGATCAACGTTCTCGCGGG
>CAXHCG010000172.1:0-3803 GCA_964014905.1 uncultured Candidatus Poseidoniales archaeon
CGCGAAAAGAACGCCCACGGAGATCAACACGTCCAACGGTCGAATCACGACGGGCTCGGCCTTAATGCCCTCCCAATTGATTTCATCAAGACTGTACGTTCCTTCATCCTCGGGATGGAAAAAGAGGTGACGGAGCAGACCTGCCTCCCAATTCCAAGCCTCGGCCGCTTCTCGGTCATCCGGTGTAGCATCAAAAATGCTCAACGGCACGCGACCGTTTACTTGACTTGGAAAATCAAGACCCAAGTCATAGAGCATCATGGCAGCAAGATCGAGCTGCTCACCCTCGGCACGAACGGTGGTGATGATTTCGGGGCCCGTCACCAATGCCAGAACGTTTCTTGTATCGGGTTCAGCCGAACCGTGGGAACCTGAAGCCGTCATGCCGTGGTCAGCCGTGACCACCACCGTCCAGTTTTGCGGAACCTCCCTCAAGAGGCTGGCGAGGTGTTGGTCCATGTCTTGCATTTTGTTGCGGTATTCATCCGAGACCGTCCCCCATTTGTGTCCGACCTTGTCGGGCCCGGAGAAGTGTGCAGCGATGACGTTGTGACGGTCAGCAGCGAGCCACTGCTCGAGGAAATCTCCCGTTGCCCGGTCACCCTCGTAATAATCGGCATGGCCCTCGAAGGTGTTGATGAATTCAATGTCATCCCTCCCTCCGTACATGTTCCCCATCACGTAACTTCCAATCATGCCCACGGAGTACCGGTCGTCTTCGGCGGCAAGCAACCACGGGTCTGCCCCTCCCGGGTGGCCCATGTTGAAATTCTTCAGACCGTCGATCGGAGCATTGGGTACACCGGTCATCATCTCTCGAACGCACGTGGCGGACAGGGTCAACGGCCCGGTCGTGATGGACATGATGGCACTCTCCTCCATTTGTTCAACCAAGTTCGGCATCATCGAGGCATCCCGCATGATGTTTTCACCCACTCCATCCAGCACCACCAAGAGATAGCCCTCGGGCCCGGGAGACAGGGACTCAGGGAAGGCAACCACCGAAGAGGGTTGGTCAGGCTCAAGCAGCACATAAGGGGCCGTGACCGTCAAAGGTACAAGCATGAGAAGCAGCAAAACCCACACCCACGTTCGCGGGATGTGCTCGGGTTTTGAAGTCGAATCCATCTCTTCCAAAACCTCCTGTTGAACGCTGTTCGCACGGGACCCGGATACTCCGAACAAGGAATACCCCTTCCGACTTGTTTTAGGGCAAACGAAATTACATATATGGGCTTCGGGTGGGGGAGTTTAGGTGATACGAAATGAATCGAAATCTGACAGCCCTCTCGCTGATGACACTGTTGCTTGCTGCCTGCGTACCCGGATGCCTGTTTTCCTCTGAAGCAGAGTACACAACGTGCTCCGACGATGACAACTGCTTGAAAATAGCCTTCGAGGTCAAGGAAGAATACCAAAACACCGACGAAAACCCCCAGAAACTCGCCGACCGACTCGGTGAATTGATGGACCAAGAAGTCGAAATTTACCCTGTCTCCAGCGCCGCAGCCACCATCGAAGCGCTTCGGTTCGGCAACGCCGACATCGGTTTCCTTGACGGTGGGGCCGCTTGGTTGAGCTGGAACGAGTACGGACTCCAAGTCGCCGCTGCCGAGCAGAAAGCAGACGGCCGTGCTTACTATCACGCCGTTGCGTGGGTTCACAAGGACTCCGATATGGCTCAAGCCAGCATGGACGGAGACGTTGACCAGGCTCTTACGCTCATGAAAGGGAAAATCTCCTGCCACACCTCGGCACTCGGAAGTTCAGGTATGTTGTTGCCAATGGGCTACCTCATCAACAACAGCTACATGGACGTCGTCGGCAATGCGAACGAAATCGATTCCCTTCACGACACCGTGACCAACCACTTCTCGGACGACTCGAGCATCCCCGACAGCGGCACCCCATACTACCGCTACATCGGTTCATTGCGCTGCCTCGCCGAGCACACGCTCGGAGACGCTACCGATTACATCTCGTTCGCCAAAGACCCAACGGTGCCCGACTACTGTGGCGATGACCCGCAGGAATGGTGCTTTGAAGGCGATTTCACCTCTACCGAGGACTTCTACCCCATTGGCGGATACAAGGAAAATGGAGAGGTCAACACGCCCTTTGGCAAGGCTCCTAGCCACCCTGTGATGTACAACCCTGATGTGTTTACAGCTGCGGAGGTCAAAGCGTTGCAAGATGCCTTCACCACGATGAGCAGCAACGACGCTGACCTGGCGATTCTCGACGATGTTCTCAGCACACCCGGCATGACCATCATTGACACGGAATCCCACCTCGGCTCCTACGGCGATGCCATCGGGGACGTGCCCGGCATTACTGCCTACTTCAACTCGAAAATCTCGAAGACCAGTTCATCTTCAAGCAGCAGCGACACACCATGGGGAATCATTGTCCCGTCGGTGCTTATCGTTGCTGGAGGAGCAGTGTTCTACTTCGTTCGCGCCAACGGTCCTGAATCGGAAGAAGCCGCGCCCTCGACCCACGAAGAAGATCTCAAAGAGACTCCCAATGAGGAGTAATGAAGCATGGAATGGCCTCAAACACAGACGCTTTTCCTGATCTCGCTTTTTCTTCTCGCACCACTCAGTGGATGCTTTGGGAACGAAGAAGAGGCATCAAGTGGATTTGAATGGCCTGAACGAGTTCAAACCGAGTGCATTCCTGACGACTTCAACGGTTCGTGCAAGGAATACTTGACTGGATTCACCACGCCAACGAACTCCCTTCATCACCCGGAAGCGGATGAAATCTGGATTTCGGACCTTGACGGCCGAATTGTGGCTTGGAACGGCGATGAGAAACGCCTTGTGGCGAACATCAGCAACCTGATTTCCAACTGCCACACAGAGGCCGGTCTCCTCGGTTTTGCTTTTGCCTCAGACTTTGCAAACTCCTCTCAGGTTCTCTTCACCTACATAGGAACGGCCAACTGCGAAACCAAAGAGGTCACTAACCTCTTTTTGGCGGTCGGTGATGTGACCGAAGGGGTTGTGGCACCCGACTCCATCCAAATTCTGAGGGAGATTGAGCAACCCTACAGAAACCACAATGGAGGCCATCTCCTCGCCCTTGGCGACCACACCTATCTTTGGGGAGTTGGGGACGGAGGAGGTTCAAACGACCCCCAAGGGCACGGACAAAACGGTACCTCCCCTCTCGGAACCATCCAGCACTTCCACTATGCAGCTGGAGCCATCGCACCGCTCCACAACGCAACAGGAACCGACCAAGATTACACGCTTCATCAAGGATTGAGAAATCCATGGAAATTCGACGTTGACAACCAAGGTCGCCTGTGGATTGCCGATGTGGGTCAAAATTGCTTCGAGGAAGTCAACATGGTTCCAGTGCTCCAAGCAACCAACTTTGGTTGGTCTGAACGAGAAGCCAACCGTGAATTTACCGACCCAAACGATTGCTCAACCCCACCGAGCAACCCGCCTGAAGGAATGACGGACCCCGTGGTGGTTTACGATCACGAAGACGGGCGTTGCTCCATCAGCGGAGGCCTTTACATGGATTGGGGCCCAGAAGCCATTCAAAACGGGTACATGTACGGTGATTTTTGCACCGGTGAGATCTGGATGATTGAAGAAACAAACCAGGACCAATGGCAAGGAAATCTCATGTTGGACACTGAGACCATGCTGGTCGGTTTTGGCCGTGGATTGAACGATGAATTGTTGCTCTTTACGTGGGGCGGGACAAGCTTTGAACTCGACGTGAGCGTTTCCTAAACACGAACCACGACGGTTGTTGCACTCTGAACTCACTCAAGGCATGCC
>CAXHCG010000173.1:0-3779 GCA_964014905.1 uncultured Candidatus Poseidoniales archaeon
GATTTGGTCATCGTTGACACGGCCGGGCGTCACCAATTGGATGAGGAACTTGTCGTAGAATTGGAACGGATTGCCGGACTCACCCGAGCCACCGATCGATGGTTGGTCATCGACGCCCAAGTTGGCCAAGCTGCTGGCCCGGTAGCCGCTTCGTTTCACTCGCTTGCTGGCGTGACCGGAATCGTCATCACCAAACTCGACGGTACTGCTCGTGGCGGTGGAGCGTTGTCCGCTGTCGCTGCCACCGGTGCACCCATCGTCCACATCGGTGTTGGCGAGCGAATCCAAGACCTCGAGAAATTCGAATCAGACCGGTTTATTTCTCGCCTTCTTGGTATGGGGGACATTCAGGGCCTCATCGATTTGGCTCCTGAAGACATGGACGAAGAGGAGGCCATGCGCCTTACTCAGCGCTTGATGAGCGGACGTTTCACCCTCAATGACATGTACAAGCAAATGGAAATGATGTCAAAGGTGGGCACCATCGACAAGCTGATGTCCTTTCTGCCCGGCAGCATGCTGGGTGGCATGGGCGCCATGTCCAAGAACCAAAAAGAAGCCATGCAGGGAAATCTTGACCGCTACCGCACCATCATGGATTCCATGACGGCGTGGGAAAAGAACGAGCCTGCGAAAATCAAGTCCGACCGCATTAAGCGCATCGCCCGAGGTTCAGGTGTTCGTGAAAAGGACGTGCGTGAACTCATTGGCCAGTGGAACCGCTCAAGGAAGATGATGAAAGGCATGGGTGGAAATCGGAAGTTGAACAAGCAGATGCGGAAGATGATGAAAGACGGCGATATGGACATGGACCCGTCATCCTTCGGCATGTGATGACAAGGTTACATGTTGGAAACGAACAGCGGTGAGCAAAAAGTGATTTGATGCGACTCGAATGGCCAGTCTATGTTTTCACTGCGTGTGTCTTCTTCGCCTTTGCGCTTGGTGTTCAATTCATCTCACTCGGCACAGGCGCGGTCGTTGGCTTGTTCCTCGTGCTCACCGTGGCGTACGCTTGGGTTGCTTGGGTCATGGTCAAGCGCAAGGCCGTCCTTGAACTTCATTCGTATATCCCGTGCGAATCATGTGGAAAAACAACCCCTGTACAGGGTCGACATTGCATGCACTGCGGCCTTGTTGTCCCACCACTGGCAACCGAGGCATAAGGGAATCTCACCCTACCGTTTTAGAGCCTGCGAAGGTGCAATGTCTATCATGTAGACCGCAGGTCGTCGGTCAACACCGAGATGATAGAATGGACACTGTCACCCATGCATTCATCGGCCTGATCTGTGGTGAGTTGGCACCGAAAGACGTCAAGCATCGACGCAAAATTGGTCTCGCTTTTGGCATGCTTCCCGACATTACCAACGTTGTTCTTGTTCACCCTTACCTCGGCTGGCTCGCCGGCCGAACCGTTCCATTTGCCCTCGGCATTGACTTCATCAACTTTCCCGAAATACTGGACCATTGGACCTACCATGTCTGGCTTCTGTCCCACAGCCTCCTGTTTTGGGCCATCGTGTTCGCTCCGTTTTGGAAGCGAAGCAGCGCTGCGAAACTCGCCACCATCGCCTATGCCTCGCACATCGTTGCTGACATTCCATCCCACACGGGCGCTTATGGTCTCGAACCGTTTTATCCAATTCCTTACATCTTTGACGGCTGGTTTGATGCGTGGCTATGGGGCCCAGGGCCAATTGCAGCGAGCATCATCGGTTTTGGACTGACCTACATCGCCATACGAAGAATTCGCATCACGTGGTTAATTTGGCCCAGCGAACACAAGCTTGACCTTGAAGCAAGCGCCACGCAGTGAACATTATTCCTCTTCGAGGACCGTTAACATGGAATTGTATTCTTGTTCAAGTTCAACCACGCGCTCATCCGTAAGGTCGTACGTTTTCGCCAATGTCTTGAGCAATCTGCGCTCCTCAGGCGTGATGATGCGGTCTTCCATGGCCGTATCGTAGGCTCCCAAGTAGGCGGTTTCTTCAACCGAATACGACGAAGGAATCAATCGGCCCGACATGCCATCAAGAACTGAAAGAACTGGCCCACGAAGGCCGAGGAACAGAATTCCTATGCCCACCCCACCCAACAAACCTTGACCCAAAACCTGCTCCATGACTTCAGTGGTCGTAATGAAAAGAAGGGCTCCGATTCCCGTGAACATGGCCGTCCTGAAGGTCTTCCGCAAGTTCTGGTCAATGCCGAAGACCGAATCATTGAGGGCGGCGTGGACGAACATGAGCGCTTCAAAACCCATGGCGAGGGGCGTCATCAGCAAGGCAAGTGTCCAAATCAAGTACTTGACCCTGTCAAGGGAGGTTGCATCTTCTCCATACCTCCAGAGGGTCGAATCAGCAAACGTGGCCATGCTTCCATCGTTGAGAAGAGGAATAATGACGATCAAAGTGATGAAATAAAGCATGGTTCCCGAAACTTTTCCAAGGAAACCGAGGTACAGCGACCTTGAGGTGAGATGGCGCGATTTCCCTTCACGGCCTGCGGCTTTCTCTGTTTTCATGGACGAGCGAATGAACAACAGTGCGCCGAGGGTGATGAGCGGAGAGGCCAGGGCAATCGCCCATAGACCGCCGGCCGTGCTGTCATCAACCAAGTGAACTTCGTAATACTGTGAACATGTACCAATTTGTGCAACCGTATCGGTCATGAAAGGTTGAATTGAGCCCCACCACAGTTGAAGGGTAGGCTCCGCACCTGCCTCGGAGCAAATCAACCAAGCAGAATTGGCCATGTAAAATCCGTTGACGTCTCGAACGGACATCCAAATGGCGAGACCGATCAGCGGGGCGAGGTACCATGCATGCTTTTGCAAGGTTGGATTGAACATGAAGCTGAGTTTCTCAATCCTGTAGTAGATGGGGAGGCAGAGGTACAACAAAATGGCCGCAGTATGGGCATAAAAGAACACCTCGATCTTGAACACCCAAAGGTAATTCCATAACCATTCCCAGTCGCTGTCGTAGGGGAAGGCATCGGCAACCATGAAACCGGCCTTGGTGCCTTCAATTAGCAATAAAACCGCCATGAATCTGTTTTCTGTCGATTTTGAATCTGCTTTCCAGACCAAATAACTGAGGCTGAAGAGCCAAATCAACACGGCCACTGAGAACCAGGCAATCATGATTCGGAGACCGTAAAAATTGTCTGCGTCGAACGCGTTAGAGTAGAACTCAAGTGCCGACGCCATTGGCACCCCCTTTGCACGTAGATTAAAAGAGATTTTCACCTTGTGTGGACGCTACGACCCGTTCATCATCGGACCACCGCTTCTCTTCGAGCCAAGTTGGGACGGCTCAGTAGGACTTCGCCAACAACACACGACGCGTGGTGAGCTCTCCGGTCATGTGGCAGGGCCGCTCCGATTGATAAGGCTCGGTGGCATCCCCGAGGAACGATAACCCAGTGGTCCGTTCTATAACTTCTGCATGAGCGTCCGATCCGTTGAAAGCCAATTCGTAGATATGACCGTCCTTGACCTCCCCGTTCATGGTCCACCGCCCCTGATCTTCGGTGAACGAGGGAAGCGGTTGAACAACATCATCCATGTGTTGTGATGCGCGGGAGCGGAGCTCATCGCTGACCTCTTCAAGCACCCTGTAGCACTCATCGACAATGTTGTCCATGGCGAGTGGTTCCTTTCCACCGGTCCTTCGGGCCGCAAAGGCGGTGCCTTGGGCAATGTCCCGAGGACCAATGTCAAGTCCTGTCTCTTATACACATCTCCGAGCCCACGAGACCGCTGATAATCT
>CAXHCG010000174.1:0-3729 GCA_964014905.1 uncultured Candidatus Poseidoniales archaeon
CGAGATTATCAGCGGTCTCGTGGGCTCGGAGATGTGTATAAGAGACAGAACGGCTGCTGTGCGCAAGTTGGAACAAGAGTTGGGCATTGACCCCTCAACCATCTCAACCGATGACATGACGTTCATGACCAAAATGCGCTATGCAGCCCGAATGAACGAAGAATGGATTGAGCGTGAAGTCGACCACATTCTCGTCATGTGTGCCGACGTTGAAATCAAACCGAATCCAAACGAAGTTTCTGCTGTGATGTGGGTTGATTATGACGAGATGGAAGCCATGCTCGTTGACGAACGCGGGCCTGAAGGAGCGGTGGCCCCATGGTTCCGATGCATCGCTGCCCGAATCATGCAACCAAATTGGTGGGTTCATTTCAACGACCAAAAGGCATTGACTGGATGCGCCGACGAACTCATTCACGACATGGGCGACATCTCTTACATGCTTCCGGGAGCCGTTGGTGCCGATTTGTTAACTTCCATAATGGAAGTAAAACCTCTCATTGAGCAACGAATTGAAAACAGCCTGAAGGCCTCGCGCCATGAACGCTTAGGAAACGCCATGATGCACCTCATTGAGGGCGGTGGAAAACGGATGCGAGCGACGCTTCCATGGCTGGTTGGAAAAGCCGTGGGCGATACGCATTCTGGTTTACTTGACATCGGGGCGGCCATTGAGACCGTTCACAATTTCACCTTGGTCCACGATGACATCATGGACGATGATGAGCTTCGACGTGGTCGAAACGCCGTTCATGTGGAATTTGGTTTGCCCACGGCCATCAATGCCGGCGACGCCATGCTCGCTATCGCCTTTGAGCGGCTCGTGCAAGCAGAGAATCTTGAGCCCGGTGATGTTGCCCCCCTCGTCAACCGAATTGCATGGATGGTGCGAAGGGTCAGCGAAGGGCAGCAGCTTGACATTGAGTTTGAAGACCGACTGCAGGTTTCCGAGGACGACTACCTGGAAATGATCGAAGGAAAAACAGCGGTTATGTTTTGGATTTGTGCAGAGATAGGCGCACGAATTTCGGGTGCTGACGACGACATCATCCAATTGATGGCCGATTGGGGTAAAGCCTTGGGCTTGTGTTTCCAGTTGATGGACGATGTCATCGACGTTCTCTCCGACTCCGAGACGCTTGGAAAGCCTGCTGGCTCTGATATTGCACAGGGAAAACGCACGCTGATGATCATCCACGCACTCCGCCAACCCGACGGCCCGGTGAAAAACCGCTTGCTGGCCGTTCTCGGGAAAGGGGAAGGGGTCAAATCCGAGGATTTGGCCGATGGATTAGCGGCTCTCATCGAACTTGGTTCGGTCGATTATGCAAAAAACATGGCTGAAGCATTCCACAAGGAAGCCCATGATTGCTTGAACCGATTGCAGGACACGCCTGCGCTTCGTGCGTTAAGAGAACTTACGGATTTCCAGTTGGCGCGTCTTCATTGATCCGTCGCACTTCATCGCCCACGTGCACCGTTCCCGGTTTGACGACGCTGGCATACCACCGTGTTTTCCCTGCGCTTCGTTTGTGGCTCAATTCCTTGAACGTGCCACCGATAAACGAGGCGCGGATTGTCTTGCAAGGGGGTGCATCTCCAGTGATCGCCAACACGGCATCTCCAACAGAAAGAAGTGCACCGACGGCCATTGATCCTTCGGGAAGGTTGTCCAGAAGGATGTTTTCACCCGTGCTTCCAGGTTGAATTGGATGACCGGCTGCTCTGAGTTGTTCCATCACTTGCCGCTCAAGCAGACACACGGCCCGGAGCGGCCCTCCGTGATGCTTGAGGTTGTTTTGTTTATCTCCTGCGCATCCTTCGTTCTGGATCTCGAGGGCTTCAACGGGATGTTTGGGAACGCCTCCGTTTGGATTGACATGGAGTCCAACAACGACTCCGGTCATGGTTAACCCTCAATCAGCGTAGTAGGATTCGGGGTTAGGCTCTGGTTTGAGACCTTTCCGTTGGCGGATTTCTCCTACCACTTTGTCGAAGAGCTGAGGTGGGAGAATCTCGAATCCAAGGTTCTCTGTATTCCAAACGGCTCGACCCTGCGATGCTGCGCGGATGTCGTTCGAGAAACCAAACGTCTCTGCAATTGGAATGACGCCAATAACGGTCGTGACGCTGCCCTCGGATGGCATGTCTTCAATGATGCCACGGCGTGTGGTCACTTCACGGGTCACCTGTCCAAGCCAGTCGTTGGGAACGGAGATGAATGCCTTTTGCATTGGTTCAAGCAGCACGGTCTTGGCTCGCATCATGGCGCCTTTGATACCGTTGCGCACGGCGGGGATGGTTTGAGCAGGTCCACGGTGGATGGCATCCTCGTGGAGTTTTGCGTCAACCAAACGGACAAACATGCCTTGAACCGGTTCGTCTGCAACAGGTCCTTTCACACACACTTCATTGAATGCTTCAATGATCAGTTCCCGAGTTTCGTGAAGGTTTTGAATACCTTTCGTGTCGTTGACGAGAACGTTGGTTCCGTTGATGGCGTAGATTTTTCTCATCACGTCTTTGTCCATACCCAGTTCACCGAACTTGTTTCCAACGGCCTTCGAATCGCTGTTGCGAACTGGACCGTCGCCGAGATCACCGGCACGAAGGGCGGCGACGACTTCTTCAGGTAGAGATTGGATTTCAAAGAAAAATCGATTGTGCCGGTTCGGCGACTTGCCCTCAAACGAATTACCGCGGTTGCTTCCCTGAATGCCTTCTCGGTAAACAACGATGGGAGGGCTGACCTTGACCTTGATGTTTTGTTCTTCTTCGATTCGATAGACCGTGATTTCAAGGTGAAGTTCACCCATTCCGGCCAACAACGCTTCACCAGTCTCTTGGTTTGTTGTAACTTGGAGGGAAGCGTCTGCTTTTGCCAACGAACGAAGGGCGTCAATAAACTTCGGCAAGTCTTTCATGCTCTTTGGTTCAACAGCAACGGTCACGACAGGGTCGGAATAGTGGCGAATGGCTTCAAAGGGCGTGAAATCCTTGTCTCGCGAGAGGGTCACACCAGCCGCAGCCGAACGAATACCGGTGACGGCTGCAATGTTTCCAGCGACGACCTTTGGAACCGTGATACGGTCTCCACCAACCATCATGGCCACTTGCTGCACACGTTCTGCCTTTGCGGAACCGATGGCGTACACGGACTCCCCTTGGTTAATGGCGCCAGAATAAACACGTCCAACGGCCACTTCACCAGCGTGAGGGTCCATCCAAATTTTTGTGACCATCATGGCCAATTCGGCATCAGGGTCGCAGTTCATCATGGCTTGGCCAATTTCTGAATCAAGTTCGCCTGTCCAAATGTTTGGAATTCGGTACTTCTGGGCGTCGATGGGGCCGGGCAACTTGCTGACCGCCATGTCGAGCAGCACCTCGTGAACGGGCGCCTTTTGAGCTAGCGTTTTCTGGTCTTCATTGTTGCAATATTCAAAAATCTCCTTGAAAGAGATACCTGATTTGGCCATGTAAGGGACAGTGATTCCCCAATTGTGGTAGGCAGAACCGAAGGCAACGGTGCCGTCCTGGACGGAAACCTGCCACGCTTTGCCCATGCCTTCAGGAGCAAACTGCTTAATGAGCTTGTTCACTTTCTTGATGGTCTCGGTAAACCGAGCCATCATGTCTTCGGGTGTGACCTGCAATTCGTTGATCAAGCGGTCAACTTTGTTGCTGTCTCTTATACACATCTCCGAGCCCACGAGACCGCTGATAATC
>CAXHCG010000175.1:0-3724 GCA_964014905.1 uncultured Candidatus Poseidoniales archaeon
ATTATCAGCGGTCTCGTGGGCTCGGAGATGTGTATAAGAGACAGGCCTTTTCTTCAGCCTTCTTTGCCTCCTTGGCAGCCTTTTCTTCGGCAGCAGCGGCAGCGGCAGCGGCTTCTTCCTCAGCCTTCTTCTTGGCCTCGGCTTCCTCCGCTTCCTTGGCTTCGGCTTCGGCCTTGGCTTGCGCTTCTTCCGCAGCCTTCAGGGCCTCTTCGTCGGCCTTGGCCTTCGCCCCGATGATGTTCTGAGCCTGTTTGACCCACTCGTCTCGACGAATGCGTCCCTTGTAATGCTCAATGGCGTCGTTGACGTCATCCTCGGTCTTGCGGTCAAAGTTAGACAGTTGCTCGTAGGTAAAGATGCCCAATGCATTGAGTTTCTCTTCGCTGTACGGGCCGATGCCCTTGATGGCCTGGAGGTCGTCTGCATTCTTCTTGGTCGCCTTCCCGATGCGCTCGAAGTCAAACGACTTCTTTCGCTTCTTAATGCGAGTCATGGTGCTCTTTTTCTGCGATTCAGCCTTGTGCTCGTCGGCCATCACGGTGACGTCCCAGAGGAAGTACACGCTGGCTTTGCCCAACTTGATGCGAGCGGTGTAGGTGCCACCTTCGTAGGTTGGGAATTCGCTGTCGTTGAACTTGAAGTTGATGACCATCTCTCCATCTTTGCCAACGGGCAAGACTCGGGAGCCTTCCATGCTGAAGACCGATTCGTACATGTTGAAGCGACCGTAGTTGCTCTCATCGTTGTAATCGATCATCTCCACGCTGATATCAGCCATGTTGGTGATGGTGATTTCTTCAACCGTCGATTCAGTGGCTCCGGGTTGCAGGGGTCCAACCGGCGCAAGGATGAACGGGTCGTCCTCTGTTCCTGAACCGGCCGTAAAGTCCGGCTCTGCGAACGTGTTCTCGGGTTCGGGGCCGTCGGCCAGCATGACCAAGAGTTGGTCCCGACCAAACAACAGCAGGACGGCGAAGACCAACAAGAGGAGCAACAGGCACGGGAAGCACCACATCCAATTGACACCGTCATCGTCGTCATCGTCGCCACGGTTGAGGTCCAAGCAGACCGATTTCCACAACGCCTCACCCGATTGGTTGTCGTTGGGGTCAGAACCGCACTCGGATTCTTGTGAATCTGAGAGGCCGTCGTTGTCGTCGTCCGTGTCTTCGGTCAAGTTGCCAACGTAGCCATCTGGCAGTTGGTCGGGTAGACTGTCGTTGTCCGAGTCGTTGAACACGGTCAAAGAGAGCGGGAACGATTCCTGATAGAACGAGTTGTTCGCCCACACGGTCAGGTTCACCGTGGCACTGGCGTTCACTGGTGTACCTCGGATGCTGCCGTCAAGGGCCGCATCACGAGCTGGGCTCCAGCCAAAGGTCAAGCCTTCAGGAAGTTCACCCTCAAGTTCCCAGGTGACCACTTCGCCACTGCCGTTCACGAACGGGATGAGCGGTTCCATGGTTCGGTTCACGAAGAGGTCCACGTATTGCGTGGGGTACTCCAGCGTGAACGGCAGGTCAAGGTAGGGGTCAAGCGTATCGCAAATCCCGTCGCCGTCGGTGTCAGCAGGGAAACTGGCAGCGTCAACCGTGCTGGACGTTCCACAAGCCAATTCATCGGCATCGGACCACGTGTCGTCGTCGTCGTCCAAGTCCTCCACCAGCGGGGGCTGACTCGTTGACGGTACACCGGGCACCAGCTGGTTTGGCTTTCCGTCGCCGTCGGTATCCAGCGCACCGGCTGGGTCGAGCGGGAAGGCGTCAGGACCGGCTACACAACCGCCATTGGCAGGAGCCTCAGGGCCGTCGCAGGTACCATCGCCATCGCTGTCAGGGTTGCTACCGCTGGTATCGATGGGGAGGCCGAGTTCATCCTCGTTCGGGATGCCGTCGCCGTCCATGTCGTCGTCCATCAGGTCGCAGATGCCATCGCCGTCCATGTCGGCCGGTCCGTCATCTGCGTCAAGCGGGTCAGAGGCACAGTTGATTTCGAGCGTATCGAGGTAACCGTCGTTGTCGTCGTCATCGTCTGCCGTCAAGCCACCCGGACCGTCGGGGTCTTCGTCGGGGTAAGCGTCGCCGTCGGTGTTGACCGGCAAGGTCGGGTCGAGCGGCGAGGAGTCGGGGCCAGCGTAGCAGGCACCGTCGCCAGTTCCAGGACCGTCACAGAAGCCATCACCGTCGGTGTCTGGGTTGCGTGGGTCGGTGCCGATGATGCTCTCGTTGGTGTCGGACATACCGTCGTTGTCGTCGTCCTCGTCCTCGATGAGGGTGTAAGGCTCAACGCCCGTATCCGGGTAGTCGTCGGGCAACTCATCAGGCATTCCATCGCCGTCGTAGTCCTCCAAGACTTCGAGCCAGAAGGTGGCCTCAATCGAGAACGCAGGGTCGGTCGTGTTGGCCCAAATCGTGTAGGTCGTGTTGTCCATCGCTTCAATCGGTGTTCCGCTGATCATGCCGGTCGCAGGGTCGAACACCAAGCCGTCAGGCAGGTCGGGAGAGACTTCCCATGTGGCACCTGGAACAGCGTTTGGTGGGTTGATCGGTGTCGCTTCGGTGTTGTTGACCAACACACTTGGACCGAGCGGTCCCGTGCCCACGGGGTTGCTGTCCGGACCGGCCAAACAGATTGGTGGAACAGCGTTGGGTCCGTCGCAAATGCCGTCGCCGTCGGTGTCGGGATTAAGTGAATCCGTACCGAGGTCGCCGGTGCCGTTGTAGATGCCTGTGCCCGTCTCGGACAGGTCAGAGGCACCGTCGCCGTCGTCGTCCAGGTCTTCGACCAACTCACCGTCTTCGGGGTAGTCTTCGGGCAGCTCGTTGGGCAGACCGTCACCGTCGGTGTCTTCCAAAATTTGCAGGTTGAAATCAAAGGTGATCGACGAAGAATCGGTGATGCCCGAAATGGTGTAGGTGATGTTCGTCGTCACTTCGGTCGGTGTACCGCTGATGATACCACTGACCGGGTCGATGCTCAGACCATCAGGCAAATCTGGAGAAACGCTCCATGCTGCACCAGGCAACTGATACGGAGGTACGAGGCTGCTGAACAAGGTGTTGTTCAGCCCGTAGAAGACGCCTTCCGCTGATTCTCCGACAGGTGTGGTGTCGGGACCGGCCACACAGATGAGGACGCCTTGAGCGTCATACACAGCGTTGGGACCGTCGCAAATACCGTCGTTATCGGTGTCCGGGTCGAGCGGGTCGGTTCCCGTGTCGGTTGGTCCGTTGTTGATGCCCGTGCCCGTCTCGTTCACGTCGTCAAGTCCGTCGCCGTCATCGTCCTCATCCTCCATGAGCGGTGGAACGCTCGTTGAGTCGCCGTCAATGGAATCGGGCTGGCCGTCGCGGTCGGTGTCGGTGTCCGCCGACGGGTCAAGCGGGAACGCATCAGGTCCGGCCGTGCACACGCCGCCAACAGCGTTGGGGCCGTCGCACATGCCGTCGCCGTCACTGTCAGGGTTGGTTGGACTGGTGCCCGTGTCCGTTTCGTTGGTGTCGAGAATACCGTCAGCGTCGTCGTCGAGGTCCTCGGTGAGCCCGGGGGAATCGGGGTTGGTTGGGTCGTAGTCGCCAGGAAGTTCGTTGGGCAGACCGTCGCCGTCGCTGTCTTCCAGGATTTCAATCGTGAAATTCCACTGAACGGAATCGCCGTTGGTGTTGTTCACCCATACCGTGTAGGTGATGTTGGACGAGGTTTCTGTTGGCGTGCCGCTGATTTC
>CAXHCG010000176.1:0-3723 GCA_964014905.1 uncultured Candidatus Poseidoniales archaeon
CAAAACTGGAACACCAATGCGCCGGGATTTGGAAGGCGGTAACCGACAATCCATTCTCGTCACCCAATCCACGGGGTACAAGGGTGAAGTCATTGTCAACAAGAAAAAGGGCGGCGAGCAAAAGCGCTTCCGATACAAGCCCGATGGTCTGCGAAAGCGCCGAAACTTCCGTGGAAACACGGTCACCCAAGACACACGTCAAATCAATCTCAAAGTGGTCGAGTCCGGAAAAAATCCACTCGCCACCATCCTCGGCGCTGAGGGCGAGGAAGCATCGGAGTGAACCCGAGAGGGTAATCGCTGAACATGAGGAGGGGGAAGCATGGCACGAAAGCTTCCTGCCCAACCTGAAGTGAACATCGGCTTGGTCGGTCACGTCGACCACGGAAAGACAACGCTCACGCAAGCCTTGTCAGGTGTTTGGACCGATACGCACTCCGAAGAACGTAAGCGTGGCATCTCAATCAAACTTGGTTATGCTGATACAGCCTTCTACAAGGACGGAAACGGACGGTACTATGCCACTGGGAAACGACCGGATGGCACCGACGATGTTGAATCGGAACTGGAACGCGTGGTCTCATTTGTTGACGCTCCTGGCCACGAGACGCTGATGGCGATCATGATCACAGGGGCCTCCATCATGGACGGAGCCATGTTGATGGTCGCCGCTAACGAGACGTGCCCGCAGCCACAAACGCGTGAGCACCTTTTGGCGCTTGAAATTGCAGGCATCAAGAACATCGTCATCGTCCAGAACAAAATTGACCTCGTGTCCAAGGAACGGGCCATGGAGTCGCATGCTGAAATCAAGGATTTCTTGCAGGGCACCATCGCCCAAGATGCCCCCATCATACCTGTCTCCGCTCATCACGACGTCAACCTCGACGTCTTGATTCAGGCCATTGAAGCCACCATCCCCACACCGGACCGCTCGAAAGACAAGCGTTCAATCATGCACGTCGCCCGCTCATTCGACATCAATCGACCCGGGACGCGTCCTTCAAAACTTCGTGGAGGCGTGATCGGGGGCAGCATCGTCGAGGGAGAATTTTCAGAAGGAGACGAAGTCATTATCGGGCCGGGTCGTAAAATTGAGAAGGGCAACAAATCTACATGGGAGCCGATTGAAGCAGTGGTGAGCAGCATGCAGGGTGGCGGATTAAACCTTGACACCATGCACGCCGGCGGCCTTTGCGGCATGGCGACGTTCCTCGACCCGTCCATCACAACATCCGACAATCTTTCAGGACAGGTTGTTGCGAGAAAGGGAGACCTCCCAGAAGTTCTCAGCAGCGTGTCCATTGAAGTGAATTTGATGGAGCGCATGGTCTCCGGCGACCTGACGAACAACGACAAAATTCAACCGCTTAGAAACAACGAGATGCTGATGCTCAACGTTGCCACGGCAACATCCGTAGGCGTGACGAGGAACGCCGAAAAAGGTCGCACAAACCTCGAATTGCGATTGCCAATCTGTGCCGACAAGGGTCAGCGAATCTCGCTGTCTCGCCGGGTAGGCTCCAGATGGCGACTCATCGGATACGGGACCATTGTTTGAGGCGTTGCCAATGCAGCATGTGCTGATTGACGCATGCGGATGGACCGCTTGCATCGACGCTCAACTCAACATTGAACGGGACCTGGAGGCCTTGCTTGGCCCGTGCACATGGGTCCTGCTCCCAAGCGTGGAACGTGAACTGGTCGCCCTGGAGGTTCAACGATCGAAGAGGAATTCCCTGCTGTTGGGTCTTTTACGATCAAAATCAGAGAGGTTCCAAACCGGAATCACCGGCCATACCGATGATGAGATTTTTGCGTGTGCGCTTGAAAAGAACTGGGCCACGCTCACGGTTGACACGGACTTGAAGCACCGGCTTTACGAAGCGAACCTGCGGGTTGTCGAGGTTCGGAAAAACACCCATTTGTACCTTGTTGATTCGCTATAGAAGAATCAAGGTAGGGTAAAAAGAACGTCGTCTCCGTGGCCATCTAGCCAACCAATTTTTACACCGGCATCGATCCAAGCATGCGCATAATTGATGGCTCCAAACGCTCGGACAAGGTCTCCAGTTGTCAAGAAATGACGCGCATCCGAGGCATAGTCGTCGGCCATGCGAAGCATGATGCTCAAGTGAGCCGCTTCGGGAGAGCCCTCCACCACCCTTGGAGTCGCTTTTGCTCTTGCCCGTTTTGTGATGTCGAGGTAGGACTCAACACGCTCAACGGTCAACGTGGTGCCCTCGTTGGTCATTCGCCGCCCTCCTTTTGTCGTTTGAGCAAGTTTCGAGCGTCCTCTGTTCGGCCCAAAGCCTCGTACAGTTCAATCGCCAAGGACAGCTTCCCGTGTTCTTCGGCTTCTTGGGCTCGCAGGAACATGTGTCGCCGCTCCTCCCAATTTCTTGCCATCGCCGCCTCAGCAGCTGCCTTGTACCGGCCCTCGCGTTCAGCGTCAGCGAGATGGGGTGCTGTCCATCGGCGAACCAAACCATCGCGGGTGGCCGTCACCATTGCATCGGGCGTGCACAACACCAGAAGATCACCTAAATTCATGCCTTGAGTCAGAGGAAGGTCATCACCATCGACGCCCGGACCGTCGGTCATGGAGATAAGATGCCCTTCAATCCCAAGAACCCACCATCCATCTCCACTTCGTACGGCACCCATGGGCTCGAGACTGTTGTATTCCAAGCGGTTGAGCATGTCCCAGCCGAAGGGATGCGGGACACCTTCCCAAAGTCCTCCATCGCTGCTTTGCAAGAGAAGACGTCCCTCCGAAAGCGTTGAACACCAACTCCACGGCCTGTCTTCCAATTTTCGCTTGCGATCGTCCCCCGTCAGTCGCCCGCACCAGAGGTGGCCTTGTGGATCCTGCCAAACCAAATGTTCCCGGTCCAACCACCCAACAAGTCGGCGAACAGGCCCGCTGTCCACTCGCCGAATGCCTCGCCCGTGCTGTGAAAACAGATGAATCTCGCCCCTGCGACCCGCCAAAGCCCATCCCCCACCAGGGCGGGCAGAGAGATCGCTAAATCCACCCGGTGCGCTTCGGCCTTCGTTCACCATGGAACCATCACTGGTGTTGACGAGATAGAATCCATGTGCAGCCAGCAGACCAACCGTGCCTTGCACGGCTTGCGCTGCGTGCACCTTGAACGGGACGTCCACGTTCCATCGGCTGACGCCGTCGGCTTCGAGCAGTTGCAGTTGGAGTCCAGAGCTTACCAAGACGCCACCTTCCACCGGTGCGACGGTCGCAATGCGTTCCTCAGCTTGCCAAGACCAGGCGATGTTCCATGCCATCAAACATCACCTCCTATGGCGCCCCATGCAACAAGCTGGGCCCTAGCAGCCTGAGTGAGGGAATGCTTGCGAGATCGCCCCACCTGCCGAACCTGCAGGATTCCTCGTTTGAGAAGCCGGTTGCTAATTTGCGAGAGCCGTGCTCGTTTAATGCTCAAATGAGCAAGGATGTGGTCGTCAGAAGGTGAAAAATCCTGCTGATGAGCGACAGAAACCACGTAGCTTTCAGAAGGGTTCAGTGAAGTCAGAGCGTGTTTGTCAAGAGCGTAGGCTTCCCGCGGACCTTCTTGCTCCCTGTACCGTTGCTGCAAAAAAGACAACAACCCTTGGTGGTGAGTGGTTGGCCTCGAATTCGGTTGCAGCATGGCCATGAACTGTCTCTTATACACATCTGACGCTGCCGACGAAGGTTCGAGTGTA
>CAXHCG010000177.1:0-3718 GCA_964014905.1 uncultured Candidatus Poseidoniales archaeon
AGTACGGGGCTCGGCCCCATCACATCGCTTTGTGAAACGGAGTTTGCACCAGTGGAGGGGTTCGTTTCACCATCGTTGATGCTGTCTGCGATGACTCCCCAAGGAGTGGGTATGTTTTCGTCCATGGAACAACCATGCTCCACTCCCAATTAAAGCAATAGGGACGGGTTTCGCTCACTCAAGGCTCGTTTCCTCGGCTTGCCCGCTCGACCAGTCGTAGATTCCTTTTTCTGTTTTCTTGCCGAGGCGGCCTTCACTGACGAGACGTTCAAGCAACGGATGTGGTGCGTAGGCATCGTCGTTGAAGGAGCGTTGCAAGTTGAGCAGAATATCCCGGCGAACATCAAGACCGACCAGGTCGGTCAGCGCGAGCGGGCCCATCGGATGTTTGTATCCGAGGACCATTGCCGTGTCAATGTCTTTTGCACTAGCAACACCATCGGCGAGCATGCGTATGGCTTCGTTCCCAAGCACAACACCGAGACGGCTGGTGGCAAATCCCGGTATGTCTTTGACGAGAATGGTGGTTTTGCCCATGGCGGTACCGGCCGATTCTGCAATCGCAATGGTCTCCTTCGAGGTGGTGTCGTGGCGAACCAATTCAAGCAGTTTCATGATGGGCACAGGATTGAAAAAATGCATCCCAATCACTTTCTCTGGCCGGGTGGTTGTGGCGGCAATGTCGGCAATTGAGAGCGATGATGTGTTGGTTCCAAGAACCGCATGAGCGGGGGCGAGTTCGTCCAGTTTGCCAAAAATTTCATGCTTTAATTCTGGGATTTCAGGCACGGCTTCGATGACGAGGTCGGCGTCCTTTACCGCTTCAGCAAGTTCGCTGACGGGGGTGAGCATGGCCGACCATTCATTCCGTTGTTCTGGAGTTGTTTTTCCGCGAGCAATGCCCTTCTCCCAAAAGGCAGCAATGTTGTCCATACCACGTTCCAACCCTTCAGGAAAGGCATCGTAGAGGTTGGTTTTCCATCCAGCTTGGGCGCACACCTGTGCAATGCCTGCGCCCATGGTTCCAGCACCGATGACCGCCACTTGTCGAATCGTCATGGTCGTTGGAGTACGCTTCACTTCATGATGCTTGCTCGGTCGTCGTCTGTTTGGACTGGGCGAGAAGAACCCCGCCAACGATGAGCCCAAAGGCGATTATGAGGGAGGTTCCGAGTTGTTCGTTCAGCAAGAGCCAGCCTCCGAGGATGCCAAAAGGAGGAACCAGGTAGACATAGAAGGCAGCAGGTCCAGCGCCGATGATGCGAATGCCGTCGGCAAACCAAACATAGGCCAACACCGTTGAAAATACGGCAAGGAAGATGATGCCGGTCCACGCTTCAGCACTGGGCATGGTCCAGGTTGCGTCCAAGGCCTCAAAGCCCGCCCACGGAGTAAGAATGAGAAGGCCAATCACCGAGGACCAAACAGTGAGGTGAAGTGGACTTAACGGAGCGTTCGCATCCTCTGGCGTCTCTGTCATCACTCGTTTCATGATGATGGTTGATGTGGCCCAAGCAAAAGCAGAACCGGCGATGAAAGCATTTCCAATCCAGCGCTCTATTTCTGGGATGTCCGTGTTGGGCGATGCAAGGAAGAGTACCGCCACACCAGCAAAAGCCAACAACAAGCCGGCAAAGAGCCTCCACGACATTCGTTCGCCAAGGAACAGCACGGCGAGGAAAGCGGTAAACAGGGGATTGAACGTGATCATCAACGAAGCATCACCTGCGGCCGTGTAGCGCATACCGTACATGAACAGCGACTGGTAGACGAAGGTCGAAAACAGACCAATCCAAGCGACGTGCTTCCATTGTGTCTTGGACGGCAAAACCCATTGGTTTGACCACTTCAAGAAGGACAAGAACACGATGACGACCATCACGTACCGGACCCAAGCCGATCCAATCGGTGGGAGTTCTGTAGCAACAACACGGCCGGCAGGCCATCCCAATCCCCAAATGGCAGCGACGAGGATCAATTTGACGTGAACGGCAACGTTGTTCATTCAAACCGCTCCAAACCCAACTGCAGCATCCGGGTTCGAGGGAGTCCAATTTCCGGAAGTCCTGCGGCTGGGGCATGGAGTTTGAGGCCTTCAATTCGATTGACGTACAAGCCATAACTGGCAATGTCGTTTGGCTTGTACGGTGTATCAAGGCCCATACGTTGAAGCGTTTGGCACGCCTTTTCTGAATAGATAGGGAAGAGGTTGGTGGAAAAGTGCATCCACTCAGAGATTCGTTGTGCGTCCACTCCGTCAAGTGTCATCAAGTGTTCAAGCAAGGAGACGTCGGGGTAGGTCGTGGTTCGAAGAACCATCTCGACTTCGTTTACGATGTCTTCTGGCCAGGCGAACGGCTTCCGGTTTGACCAATCGTCGGCAATGCTGACATGCTCGATGGACTGATCGGCCTGAACGGCATACAGCGACTCGAGGTAGGGTCGGTCTTCGTAGGCGTCGTTTACAAGCCCGGGGAGGTCTTCGTAGAAGCGCTCACACATTTCTGCGTTGACGCCGTAAAGGGCGACGGGAATCATCTTGAATCAACCCACTCATCAGGCATTTGCGCCAATACCGGAAGCGATTTGCTTTGCGGTCATGGGCTTTTCAGCGACCCATTGCTGCTTGAAGTACTCCTTGAGGTCTTCTTCGTCTTGCTCCGTTGGTAGGTGATTCATGACGTAGTCGTCCCATTCACTGTCGGTCCCTTCGAACTGCGTTCCCTCAACGGTGTACCGTTGACGCTTGTACGGGCCGATTTCTCGGTTGAAGTTCTCGTGCGGGACGTAGAGCTTTGTTGCATCGTCGGGGAGGTACGAACAAAGTTTGCGCACCTCGCGGACGATTTCTTCGTGGTAGTGATGGCGAGCCTCTTCGTTGAGTTTTTCTTTCGAAACCTCAATGTCTGCATCGAGTTTTTTGCGCTCGTCCCAGCGTCCTTTGACGCCCCAAACGTATGCCCAGTGGGCCGATGATGATTCATCAACACCGAACAAATCGTGGGCCGTTGCGGCCCACTGGTTGATGTAGCGTTGGAGGAGGTCGAGGGGGAGCACACCGGCCTTGATGATACGGCGCAATCCGTTGGAACCTGTTCCGAGGTGGAAGGCTTCCTCTTTCAGCATGGGGCCCATGCTTGCAGCGAGGGGCTTGAATGCGGAGGTGGAAAGCATTCCAAGTTGGAATTTACCGTCGCGGTCGACGAACATGGTGTAGCAGAAAAAGTCGAGCCAGTGGGTCATTGGTCGGTTGAACGCCCCGAGCAAGCGATCGCCCTCTTGTGCGTTGCGCTCTAGCAATTTTTGTGCCTCGCGTCGTCCTTGTTGGCCGAAGTAGGTCATCAGGAGGTAAGCCATTTGCCATCCATGTCGCTGTTCTTCAGCCATGATTCGAGCGGCTGCGTATCGGTCGTAGTCGGTTGGAGCGGTGGCGAGGAGATGTCGCTGTTGCTCAACGGATGCAAATTCGGTGTCGCCCTGCACGGTGATCATGCTGACGAGAGCGTCACGCATGCTTTGATGTGGCACCTGGAGTGAGCGTTCCCACTTTGCTCGGCCAGCGTAGTCGCCGTATTCAATGACGTCGCCAGCTCGTTCCCAGTCAAATTTGATGGAGAGGTCAAAATCCCCCATCCATTCTCGGTCGTAACCAACGCTGTCTTGCCATGCTTCAAAGTTCTGAATCCAGTCGTCCCATGTCTTCGGTAGATTGTCCATG
>CAXHCG010000178.1:0-3705 GCA_964014905.1 uncultured Candidatus Poseidoniales archaeon
ACACTCGAACCTTCGTCGGCAGCGTCAGATGTGTATAAGAGACAGCCACAAGGGAATGCCAAAAATTCAGGATTTCTTCCCCATGAGCGCGCCTGGTTTTCCGATCTGCTCTCCGACGGGTGGGTGGATGCCTTTCGCCAGAAGGTCGGCGATGGCGCCAAGGTCTACTCGTGGTGGTCGAACCGTGGCCAAGCACGTGCGAAGGATCGCGGGTGGCGCATCGATTACTTTCTGCTAAACCCCGCTGCCGCCGAGGCCATGGTGGACTGCAGCATCGTTCGGCAAGGTGGCATCGATGTCTCCGACCACGCCCCGGTGGTTCTGGACCTTGACCTCTAATCGCTGACTCGACCGAAGCGGTGCCTTATTTTGGAAACAACCCAGTACGCACCGTCGCGGAGTGGAAGGGGGACCATCCACGCCAGTGGGAACCACATGGCATAGTACCACGGCATGCACAACAGCAAGCGGATGGCTCCGGCTGAACGGACGTATGGCTCTCCATTCCGAACAACGTACACCGTGTCCATGGCCTGGAGGCGTTCCGGGAACAAAGCGATCATGGCTTGCCCTTCATCGGAGTCAATCCCATGAACTTCAAAATCAACGGATGGCTTCACCCTCTTGCGAAGAAAACGAGCCATGCCGTTGCACATCACGCAATGGGCGTCGATCAAGACGGTGGTTCTGGACATGCCTTCACCCGTTGTGTGCCTCTTCCAGTGCGCTGAGCGTGACAAGCAATTGATCCACTCGGTCGCGAAGCGACTGGAGATCCTCGTCAACGATCGTGATCACAAATTTGATGTCAGCCTCGCTCGCTTGAAGCGTCGGCTCATGTCCGTGCTCCTTGGCCCCCGCCATCAGCGCTTCACCAAGAGCGGAATTCCCAGACCACTGCACCTCCATCTCGTGCTGTTCGGGCATGATGAGGCCTTGAGGTGGGCTGATATGAGACTAACCATCCCGGGGAGCATGGCTCAACCCTCCGATGACCCGTTCGTCGTCGCTGGAAGCGGCGGCGTGGTCTTGGGTGAGGCGAGAACGAGTCACCAGGGACGGAAAGCGCTCTTGCTTGTTCGTGGGTCTGAAGACACCACGGAATTGAGGGCATTGGCTGAGACCATGGGCGTCACCATCGTTGAAACCGTGCTGCAAGGCGGGCACGTCGATCCGAGAACGTACTTTGGAAAGGGCCGGCTTGAAGACATCGCTGATGAACGCCGGAGCACGCTATCTGGCCATCCATGGGAAGGGATTGACTTGGCCATCATCCACACAAACGCCACGCCTCGCCAACTTGTTGGTGTCAGCCAATCCCTTGGCGTTGAGGTTTGGGACCGTGTACGTCTTCTCCTCGCTTTGTTCACGGCCCACGCCTCATCGGTTGAAGCAAGAACGCAGGTTCGAATTGCTCAGCTTCAATCAGACCGCACCATTTTGAGGGAACTTGCTCAACAACAAACAGCCGGTGAGCGTGCAGGATACGGTGGCGGCGGTGTGACCGCTCTTCAAAACGTCATTGCAAACCTAAATCGAGAGTTGACAAACCTTCGACGCCGGCAAAAGCGGCACGTCAATGCCCAACGCGAACATCGTCGCCAGCGCATTCGCAGTGGAGCGATGACCGTTGGGTTTGTTGGATACACCAACGCCGGAAAGTCGTCTCTTTTTCAACACTTATCTGGAAAACCGGTGCTGGTCGAGGACCAGTTGTTCTCGACGTTGGAGACCACGGTGGGAAGGATGGAGAAAAGTCCGCGTATTCTGTTGGCGGACACCATTGGGTTTATTGATAACATACCAAATGCAACACTTACAGCATTTAAAGCAACTATTGCTGAGGCACTAGATGCCGATTTAACCCTTATTTTGGTTGACACCTCCGACCCGTTATCGGAGGTCGCCCGCAAATTGGAAACCACCCGGCGCGAAGTGCTGGAGCGTCAAGAGCACGAACCTGAACCGCTCGACGAAGATCGCACACCCTACGTCGTCTTGACGAAAATCGACAAGGTCTCATCGGACCAACTGGCATCGGTTTCCCAGCTCGTTATTGAGCAGGGTTTTTCTTCGCCAGTCGCCCTTTCATCCATCACGGGAGAAGGCGTGGATGAACTCCAACGTTTTATTCGCGAAAGGTTGTTCGGCTCGCCGTTTTTCATTCAGATTCATCCTCCAAATCAAGCGATTCCCGATGCGAGTGAACGCATTGTCTCAGCCATTTATGAACGAGGCATGGTTGAAGACGACAAGCGTGAAAGAAACGGGTCCATCACCGTAAGCGTTTGGATGACCAAAGCGTGTCTTGCTCAACTCACCGCTCGTTGGGGGGCGCGCATTGACATCAAGTAGGGCGCCCATCTCCCAACAAGCATGTCGGAGGGCGCCGAGGACGATGCGACCTACCTCGACGAAATGTCGGATGAGGCCCCCGTGTTGTTTGCCTCATCCGAGGCCGTCCTTACCATCGAAGACCCGGCGTTGCACCCCATTGGAAAGGCAACGGCCGTCTTCCTCCTGTTCACCTGCATGATGGGCTTTCTCAACGGACTGGATTACGCTTCGCCCGACGACGGCCTTGTGCGGCCGGATGAATTTGTGTACCGGCTGGCCTTGACAGCTCCAGACGATACAGCCACCTTTACGGGAACGGTGTTCGACGAGGCGGGTCAGCCCGTGGAAAACGCAACGGTCTACCTTTCTTGGATGGATGAGGCCATCGGCATGTGGGTGTCAGACGAGAACATGACCGACGCATCGGGGGACTTTTCCTTTGAGCAATTGGACCCAGGTCTGATTCGAGTGGACATTATCGTTCATCGTGATGGCCACCGTGATGTCTATTCCAACCGTGTTCTTCTGTCTCCCCCGGCGCTGATCGAGCCGATTGGCTTTACGTCAATCGATTTTGAATTCCCATCAGAGGAAGCCTTTGCCGAACAACCCTGCCAAGGGTCGACCGAAGAGTGTGAAATTCGAACGGTGGACAGAACCCCCTCCCAACAGGACCATCCGTTGATGGACTCCAGCGCTGCGGCCGTGTACGTTTTGGTTGGTTTTGCGTTCATGGGACTTGCCCTTATCGCCGCTGGATTTTCACTGTGGGCACTGAAATCGGGTTCGGTCGTGCTGCTTCGAACGTCGTCCGTCGTGGTGTTTTTCACGGTGGGCCACTATTGGTCGGCCTGCATTTTCGGCCTGCTTGCGTTTGTGCTGACGTTCGCCATCCCTCGGCGCCGCATTCCCTTGTTGTGAACCCGCCGGAGTCCTATTGTTGGGCAGGTGCGGGCATTGATGAGTGGTGCAGGTAAATGCGCAATCCACCCGTTCCATCAAGCACGTATCCAAACGTGTATTCCACCTTGACTTCCTCGTCCTCTGGTCCCGTGAAAAAGTAGTTGCCCATGGCCAATGCCGTGGTCTCGTGGATGACGATATCGGCGTTCTCGAACCTTACCTTCGTCCATCCTTTGATGGCGAAACCCGTGTCCTCCGGGCAGGCGCCGTTCGAGGCAACAAAATAGGAAAGGGCTTGTTCAAACGTCGGTCGAAATTGTTCTCTTGCAGCGAGGGTTGGTTTGAACAGCACTGGGCTCATTCCGTAGGCGTACAGGGTTTCGACATGGTTGTGGGCGATGCCGACGTAATCTTCCCCGCGTTGGTGAGCTGATGCCATGGCAACAATCCCTTCACCCCATGCTT
>CAXHCG010000179.1:0-3694 GCA_964014905.1 uncultured Candidatus Poseidoniales archaeon
CTTCGTCGGCAGCGTCAGATGTGTATAAGAGACAGGTCAACAGAAAACCGACCCAGAGGCCAATTCGAACCACGCCCTCGCCTTCAGCTAAGTCTTGGACCAGGTATGTCAGGAACGGAATGATGATGCCAAAACCGATCATGTCAATCATCGTGACCAAAAAGAGCACGGTAAGTGCGCCTTTCCCTGCATCACGTTCTGGAGACATACGATGACCATCTGTTCGTGGGGCGAGCGATGTTAGTAGGCCACCCGATGTTCTCGCTCGTAGGGCACCTAGACGAGCGAAATCTTGCTTTGAACTTCTGGTGTCAATCGGTCGATGACCGCTTCCAAACGTTCAACCAAGCTGGCTTTCTGATCGTGCTTGATGAGGGCGTACTTCATGACTTCATCCAAGGTGTCAACCGCAACGACGTTCACCATGTTTTCAAATCGGTCGTCAAGCAAGACATCTTGCATGTTGGCTCGAGGAACAACGATGGTTTTGACACCCGAACGAGCAGCCGCTTCAATCTTCGCCGTCACTCCACCGATCGGGAGTACTTCGCCCCGAACTGACAACGAACCGGTCATGGCGAGGTCTTGGCGGATTGGTATGTTTTCCAAGGCGGAAATAATCGCCGTGGCGATGGTGATGGAAGCAGAGTCGCCGTCAACGCCGTGGGTGTCCACAAACTGGATGTGAATGTCGTAGTCGGAGATGTCTTTGCCGGTTAGTTTCTTGATCACGGCACTGACGTTGGTCACGCTTTCCTTAGCGAGGTCGGAGAGACCGCCTGTGGCGTGTATCTTGCCGCCGCCACCCTGCGATGGAGTGACCAAGGCTTCAACGGGCAGCATAATGCCACTGAAGTCCGAAAGACCAGAGTTTGCACCGAGAACGGCCAGTCCGTTCACACGACCAACGCGCTCGCCGCTGTTCACCAGCATGGCGTAATCCTGCCGGCGCTCAATCATGCGGTCCGCCACTTGTTGTTCGAGTGGTTTGGCAATTTTCCGGGCACCGAGAACGTGTTCGGCAGAGGTGAATCTTACACCGGCTTCGACGGCTAAGTCGCCGGCGATTCGGACGAGGCCCCCGAGTTCACGCAAGCGAAGGGAGAGTTTACCTCGGCGACCTGCTCTTCGCTGGGCCTCCCGTAGAATGATGGAAACGGCGCTCTTATCGAAGTGTGGAATCTCTCGAACAGTGTCCTGATCACGAAGAACTTCTTGGGCAATGAAACGAATGAGCCGACGGCGGTTACGGGAGGTGTCTGGCATTTCTGAGTTGACGTAGACTTCGTATCCGTAGCCACGAATACGGCTGCGTAGTGCTGGGTGCATGCCTTGGATAGCGTCCAAGTTTCCTGCAGCGATGAGGATGAAGTCGCATGGAACGGCTTCGGTCTTGGTCAAGGCACCCGATGAGCGTTCGGAGCGTCCTGAGATGGGGAAAGCACGTTCCTGCATGGCGGTGAGGAGCGCTTGTTGCTCCTCCAAGCGGAGAAGGTTGATTTCGTCGATATAGAGCACACCCTTGTGCGCTCGATGGATAGCACCGGGTTCCACCCGGTCGTGGGCGGGGGTCTCCATACCACCGGATTGGAAAGGGTCGTGGCGTACATCACCCAACAACGACCCTGAGAGGGTGGCCGTTGCATCAACGAACGGTGGGAGTTCGTTGACGTCGTGCTTTACCAGAACCTTCGGGATGCGGCTGTTGTCCACGGCTCCCAAACGGCTGCGAATGAACATGTATCCGAAGGCAAGGAGGAATCCACCAAAGAGCAAGGTGAAGAGGTCTCCTGACTGAAGAGCGGCGATGAGGAGCAAAAATCCAATCGCAGCGAAGGCGATGAAGAGCATGCGTTGCGATTTTTCACGTTGTTGCCGGATGGCTTCTTTCTGAACTTTGACGATTCGATCGGCCCTGCCGGCAGGTACGGTCCGCACACGGGGTACGTTTTCGTCGTCTTCGTTGGGGTAAACCAGGACGTCTTCAAGTGCTTCTTTGGGCAAAAGGTCAGTCATCGACTTGGCCAACATGGATTTCCCGGTCCCCGGGTCTCCAATCATGAGCATGTGTCGGCGCTGCTCGGCCGCTTTTTTGATGACGACTGAACCCGCTTCTTGCCCGATGACTTGGTCGACCAAACGGTCGGGAATTGGAACATCGGTCGTGGACTCAAACTCCACACCTGCAATCCATTCGTCAACGGAGATGTTGAGCACTTCATCGGCGCCTGTGGGTTCGGGCGCCCAAACGGTGGTCATTGGTTCCTGGGACTCAACCTCATCCAACTCTTGAGTAGCCTCGTCAAGGCTCTCCTCAACAGGGGTTTCGTTTCCATCCGACACGCATCTTCCTCTCATAACTCCCCTTTAGGGGTATGCTTTTCCTTAGACTTCCGTGAGGGGTCATAAAGTTGCCATCACTGCTGTTGGTTTAGACGGTCAAGGTATTGTTGTCCATAGTAGACCCACTGTTCCATCGACCATCCTGCGGGTAGGCCACCTGGCGGCAGCGGGGGCCCTGCAGGAGCGGCGATTGGAGCCTGAGGCACAACAGCGACTGGAGCAGCCGGAGCGTACACGGGAGCAACGGCCGCCACTGGAGCGACGGCAGCTACCTGAGCGGCAGCGTAAGCCGGGGCTGGAGTGGTCAAAGGAGCAACGGCAGCCACCGGTTGTTGGAAGATGTCCTGTGTACCACCGTACATGGAATTGGCTACGGTGTCATGGAACGGTAGGTTTTCCTGGTTCCACTTAGGCTCGTCCTGCCCATCAAGACGGTCCCGCATGAACATTAACCCAAGCAGGGCTGACACGATGAGCACGCCGAGAATAATCCAGACGATGTTCATGTTCAATACATCCCCGCCATCACCGGCACCATTGCCCTGCACGCTGTCGGTTGGGCAATCGGCCCGAGGGTCGTCGCAGGCGAGGTCGAATTTGGTGTTCAATTCCATCAAACGAGCCTCAAGGGAGAGTTTGTCCTGTCCACTCGCTCCATCTGCGAGTTGCGTTTCGATCTCATCCTTCTCCTCCATCAGGTCGGCGACGTACCACTCGATGAGGGCGTCGTCCATGTCAGTGGGTTCAGGGAGGGCTTCAGTCGTCAACCACTTGGTGGTTTGAGTGGTTTTGTATTCCTGACCGGCGTCGTCGACAGAACGAACGGTTAACCCGATGTAATCCATGTTGCGCATGCCGTTGATGCGGGCATATCCACCATCCCCGTAGGCCGAGGGGATGTTCATTTCTTGGGTCCATCCCATGCTCGAACGGGACATGTCAAGATCGTATTCCCAAAAACCATCGCAGGTGCCCGACAATTCATTGCACAACGACCATGAAACCGAAACCACGGTGAAGGTGGGAGCCGATTCGGTCAGCGCAAAGTTAGCTCTGGGCGTTTGTGTCTCGTATGTGTCGGCCATGTCAACGTAGAGGTGGCCCGACCCGTCGTTCGTCTTCGAGACGTAGAACGGTAGCGCGTCGAACACGTTGACGGTGATTTGGTAGCTGTTGGTGGCGTAACCATCGGTGGTCGAGAGCGTGACTGTTTGAACTCCAACTTCCTCGAAGTTCAAAATAAGGTCTCCTGCAACCAAACGGGCAGAGCCTGTTTCGGTTGATTGGGGGTTGTTGACCCAATAGGTTCCCTGTGGGCTGTCCACGTCCGTCAAGCGGCTGTTGAGGTTAA